>JBOFIQ010000299.1:0-16873 GCA_051650245.1 Propionibacteriaceae bacterium
GACTCTTCAGCAGGCTCAAAACGTACGTTCTCGCACATCATGACGTGACCATCGGCAAGATGCGCATTAATTTCTTGTGCGCTAGCGCCGACAACATCGCCGGCAAGCTGGACCTCGGCGCCAAGCAGCTCGCTGAGCCGTTTGGCCGCCGGGGCCAGAGAGAATTCCGACTTAACCTCACCCTTAGGGCGACCAAGGTGAGCCAGTACGACGACACGAGCACCTTTATCCAGAAGCATCTGGATAGTCGGCACCGAAGCGCGGATGCGCCCATCGTCGGTGATGGTTTCGCCGTCGAGCGGCACATTCAGATCACAACGAATGACGACGCGCTTACCTGCGAGATCGCCCAAATCGCGTACTGACTTCACGATGGTTTCCCTTCAGCTCAATGTGAGGTTTGGTTACGCCAGCTTGGAGCCGACGAGAACAGCGAGATCAACGAGACGGTTCGAGTAGCCCCACTCGTTGTCATACCAGGAGACAACCTTGACCTGGTTTCCGATGACCTTGGTCAGCTGCGAATCGAAGATCGAGCTAGCCGGATCGCCTTCGATGTCCTTGCTGACGATCGGGTCCTCGGTGTAAGCAAGGATTCCGGCCATCTCGGCTGCGCCCTTCTTCACCAAAGCATTGACCTCGTCAACCGTGGTCTCGCGACCTGCGGTGAAGGTGAGGTCAACGACCGAGCCGGTCGGGGTCGGCACGCGCAGTGCGTAGCCGTCGAACTTGCCCTTAAGCTCGGGCAGAACGAGCGCAACGGCCTGAGCGGCACCGGTCTTGGTCGGGATGATCGACAGAGCTGCCGAACGTGCACGACGAAGATCCTCGTGAGGAGCATCGAGTAGACGCTGGTCACCGGTGTAGGCGTGAACCGTGGTCATGATGCCACGCTCAATGCCCAAACCATCGTTGAGAACCTTGGCCAGCGGCGCAAGGCAGTTCGTGGTGCAGGAAGCATTCGAGATGATCGTCTGCGAACCGTCGTAGAGGTGCTCATTGACACCCATCACGATGGTGAGGTCTTCGCCCTTGGCCGGAGCCGAGATGATGACCTTCTTCGCGCCACCGGCAAGGTGAGCCTTGGCCTTAGCGGCATCGGTGAAGAAACCGGTCGATTCGATGACGATGTCAGCGCCAACCTCGCCCCAAGGCAGGTTTGCCGGGTCCTTCTCCGCGAAAGCGCGGATCTTCTTGCCGTTGACAGTCAGGTACTCGTCGTCGTACTCAACGGTGCCATTGAAGCGGCCCATCGTGGAGTCGTACTTGAGCAGGTGCGCAAGGGTCTTGTTATCGGTGAGGTCGTTGATCGCAACAACCTCGATATCGGCGCCCTGCGTAGCGATGGCGCGGAAGAAGTTGCGCCCGATACGGCCGAAGCCGTTAATGCCAACCTTGACGGTCATAGGGAATTCTCCTTTGGGAGTTGTTCAGGATGCTTCAACCCTAACGAAAATCAGGCGCAGAGAGAACAGTCCGCACGAAATGTCCATCAGACAGGACACCTCAATGCAGCATCGCTGGCTCTGCTAGCCGACCTCATCGAGCAGCTCAACGGTAAGACTCGCTTCGGTCGTGGGAATACCAAGTTCTTCAGCGCGCTTGTCGGCGGTCCCGAGGAGACGTCGAATCCGGCCAGCGATAGCGTCCTTGGTGAGCGGCGGAGTATGGAGTTGCCCCAGCTCCTCTAGGCTCGCTTGCTTATGCTCTAGGCGGAGCAGACCTGCCTGCTTGAGATGATCTGGAACCTCATCACCAAGGATCTCCAAGGCCCGCTGTACGCGAGCCCCTGAGGCCACAGCAGCCCGCGCCGAACGACGTAAGTTCGCATCATCAAAGTTTGCCAAGCGATGCGCAGATGCCTTGATCTCCCGACGCATACGTCGTTCTTCCCAAGCCAATACGGTCTGATGAGCACCCATCCGGGTAAGCATCTGACCAATCGCATCACCATCGCGAATAACGACACGGTCTACTCCACGTACTTCGCGGGGCTTGGATGCAATGCTCAAACGCCGAGCGCAGCCTACGAGCGCTAGTGCCGCCTCTGAGCCAGGAGCAGTGATCTCCATCGACATTGAGCGCCCCGGCTCAGTTAAGGAACCATGGGCCAAGAATGCTCCACGCCAGGCAGCAACACAATCACAGACGCCGCCAGCAACAACTTGCGGCGGCAATCCACGCGCAGGACGACCCTTGGTGTCAATCAGCCCCGTCTGGCGAGCAAGCGCTTCCCCATCTTTGACCAAACGCACCACATAACGAGTACCCCGACGTAGGCCTGATCCGTTCACCACGATGAGTTCGCTCTGATAGCCAAAGAGGTCCATGATCGTAGCTCGCAGGCGGCGGGCAGCAGCACCGGTATCGAGCTCTGCTTCAACGATGATTCGCCCGTTGGCTAGGTGCAATCCCCCAGAGAAACGCAGCATGGACGCTACTTCGGCCCTTCGACAACAGGGTTTAGTGACGCTCACTGTCGCCAGTTCAGCCTTTACCTGAGGTGTCATCGCCATTGGCTCAGTTTTTCATATTGCGCGGCTTTCCGTGCAAGGTGTGGCACGGTTGCTCACCAAAACCAGGCCATAGCCATGCCGCTGCGTATAAATAACGATGCCCTTGCCAAAGTGTCAGTCCACCTCCCTATAATCGAACATATATTCGATCAAGGAGGCTTGCCATGGCGGCTGCTTGGCCATCACCAGCTCGCGATTACGTCTCAGCTCCGCTGCGTTTAGATGACCATCTCATCACCAACCCCGCATCCACTTTCATCTTGCGGGCAACCTCTGATAGCCCAGTTTCTTTAGGTATTCGCCGTGGTGATGAACTCATCGTAGATCGCACGATCAGCCCGGCCCCCGGAGACATCGTTATCGGCATTATTGACGACGAGTTTCGTTTCGGTAGCTACCTTGCTGGCGGGCGGTTACGAACTTCCTCTGGGCTCGTATCGTTGCATGAAGTATGGGGTGTCGTGACCTACGTATTACACCCAACCCGGCAGAAATACTCCCGATGAAACGTAAGCGCCCCCGTATTGCCCTCATCGATGTTCGCTCCATGTACTGCGCCTGCGAACGGTTCATTGATCCCCGGCTACGCCAGGTTCCTCTCGTGGTCTTGTCGAGCAATGACGGTTGTGTCATTGCCCGGAGTCAGGAGGCCAAAGATTGCGGTATCCCCATGGGGGAGCCCTGGTTCAAAGCCAAACGGAATCCGCGCTATCGAACTATCGTGGCGAAATCGAGCAATTATGAACTCTACGGGGATATGTCGCGCCGCTTCGTCATGGCATTACAAGAACTCACCCCGCAGGTCGAGCAGTATTCCATCGATGAATGTTTCGTTACTTTGCCAGACAATTCCACGCTCGCCCCTGAGCAGTTCAAAGATGAGATCTGGCGCCGTGTCGGGCTTCCAGTCTCCGTGGGTATTGCTACGACAAAAACCCTCGCCAAGCAGGCACAGCATTGGGCCAAATTACATGGTTCCGATGTCCTCGATATTGCAAACGCTGACTCCAGCACGGTACTGAGTGCACTCCGTCTCACTGACGTCAGCGATGTCTGGGGCATTGGTCGGCGCACTACAAGGGCTGTCTCGGCACTACGGTTACGGACTGCTGCCGATCTAGCTCAGGCTGATCCGCTCATGATCCGACGACGATTCGGGATCACTCTCGAACGGACGGTCCGCGAACTCAATGGCACCGCATGTATCCCTTATGGAGAAGGTAGCCCGCCACACCACAGCCTGGTGTATTCACGCATGTTGGGCGAACCAGTCAGGACGGAACAGCTCGGCGAAGTCTTGCTCGATTACGCCACTCACCTCACTCGACGGATGCGCGGATTGGATCTGGTGGCCGAATCAGTAACCGCAAGTTGCTCATCCTCCGCATTTGGCACCACTCCCCTGCACTGTTCGGTTACCTCAGCACTACTTCCTGCCAACAACGATCCGTATCTCCTAGCCCAAGCCGTGCAACGCCTCAGCCATGAAGCACCAGCGCAGGCGCGCTACAACCGTGTTGGTCTCTTTGTCACAGGACTCATTCCCACAGCTTCAACGACCTCTGTCGTTGAAGCTGCAATCCCAACGGCGCTGACACAGACACTGGGGCATATTGATCAACGCTTCGGCCGACGTCACGCTGGTTATGGCAATACTGGATTAAGTACGGCCCCAGCCTGGGACACACGTCGCGATCTGCTTTCCCCGCCAGCAACGAGTAGCTGGCAGGCCCTCTTAGAAGTTCGGGCCTAGCTACCCCCATGCCACTCACCACGATCACTGTCACCTAAATAAATATCTCGTGCGAAGCCTTCCCGTCACGGACGCCAGCACCGTGAGCCAGCCCAGCACGATATTCTGAACCAGCAAACTTCTACTGAGGAGAAATCACCGTGTCCGGTTCCATCATGCGCTTGTCCCACTCGTTCCTGCGGACGTTGCGCGAGGACCCGGCCGACGCAGAATTGCCCGGTCACACATTGCTCGTACGCGCCGGGTACATCCGCCGCGTCGCGCCGGGCGTTTACACCTGGCTCCCCCTAGGCCTACGAGTCTTGCGTAAGGTCGAAGGTATTGTGCGCGAAGAGATGGACAAGATCTCTCAAGAACTCCTCTTCCCTGCGATCTTGCCGCGCGAGCCCTACGAGGCCACTAACCGCTGGGAAGAATATGGGCCAAACCTCTTCCGCCTGGTTGATCGCAAGGGCGCAGACCTACTACTCGGACCAACACACGAAGAGATGTTCACTTTGGCCGCAAAGGATCTCTTTACTTCGTACAAGGACCTACCGCTATCGATTTACCAGATCCAGACCAAGTACCGTGACGAGGCCCGTCCGCGAGCAGGCGTGCTGCGTGGCCGCGAATTCGTGATGAAGGACTCGTACTCCTTCGATGTCACCGATGAGGGGCTTGCGGCATCCTATGCGGCCCACCGCCAGGCCTACATCAATATCTTTGATCGCTTGGGCTTCGAGTACGTCATCGTCCAGGCCACCTCGGGCGCTATGGGCGGCTCCGCCTCTGAAGAGTTCCTCGTTGTGGACCCGAATGGCGAAGATACCTTCGTTCGCGACGAGTCAGGTTATGCCGCCAATGTCGAAGCGGTTGTTGTCCCCATCGCCGCTGCACTCGATGCCAGCGCTACGCCCGCTTTCACCGAGCTGGCTACTCCTGGTGCTGGTTCTATCGAATCTTTGGTCGCGCTACTTAATGAGAGTTCGCCACGTACTGACGGACGTGCATGGCAGGCATCGGACACGTTGAAGAATGTCGTTGTCATGCTCAAGCAGCCTGATGGCACTCGTGAACCGCTTGTTATTGGTTTGCCTGGCGACCGCCAGGTTGATGAAAAGCGCCTCGAAGCCCAAGTAGCTCCCGCTGAAGTTGAGGAGTTCACGAACGCTGATTTCGAGAACTACCCGACCTTAGTCAAGGGCTTCATCGGGCCGCAGGCGCTTGGCAGCACATCCGAATCTGGTGTTCGCTACCTGCTTGATCCGCGCATTGGCGAGGGTTCAGCCTGGGTGACGGGTGCCAACAAGGTAGATCTCCATGTGATGAATCTTGTTTATGGCCGTGATTTCACTGCCGATGGCTATATTCAGGCTGCTGAGGTTCGTGACGGCGATGCCTCCCCGACCGGCAATGGCGTATTGCGCACCGCTCGCGGTATCGAGATGGGCCATATCTTCCAGTTGGGACGTAAATATGCCGAAGCTCTTGGTCTCAAAGTTCTTGATGAGAATGGCAAGCTCGTGACCGTCACCATGGGTTCTTACGGCGTTGGGGTATCTCGCGCGGTGGGGTCGCTGGCAGAATCTAATCTCGATGAGCAAGGCCTGAGCTGGCCACGCCAGGTCGCACCGGCAGATGTCTACATCGTTGCCGCCGGTAAAGATCACGCGATTTACGACGAGGCAACGCGGATTGCTGAGGCGCTCCAGGGTCACGGCGTCGACGTGATCTATGACGACCGCCCGAAGGTCTCTCCTGGAGTTAAGTTCAACGATGCCGAACTTATCGGTGTTCCAACCATCCTCATCATCGGTAAGGGTCTTGCCGAGGGCACTGTCGAGTTGAAGGATCGTAAGACGGGCCAGCGTCGCAGTATTGCCGTTGCTGATGCTGTCGCTGAGACGTTGGCAGAGATCGCCCAGTAGTTTTCTAGATAACGTGGGACCGCGGGTCTGTATAAGGCCCGCGATCCCACGTTATTTTGTGTATTTATAGACCCATCACTTCGGCATATACCGAGCCAAGACGTAACGGGTCATGGCGAGCAGAACCATCCCGAGCCGCGACATCGGACACGATGAGTTCAGCACCCAGCGCTGCTGCATAGCGGCGCAGATGTTTATCTCGCCCAGCAAATTGCTGATGGTCCGCGATGACGTAGTCCAACCGGAGCGTAGGCGCATGCTCGGCGAGAAGCTCGATGTGACGAGCTGCCGTGAACCCTTCGGTTTCCTCAATCGGTTCCAAGTTTAAGGTGAGGATACGTCGTGCCGTCGTGGCGATAAGGGCCTGCTGTAGTTGCGGTACGCACAGATGCGGAATCACTGAAGAGAACCACGACCCTGGGCCTAGCACCACCCAGTCGGCAGCCGTAATAGCCTCAACCGCTTCCGGCGCTGCCGGTGGATTATCAGGAATGAGACGGACCGCGCGAACTTCACCACGCGTTTCAGCAACAACAACTTGGCCGTGGAGTACTTGAACCTCATCCGGTAGCAATGGGTCATCACCGAGAACTTCTGCCTCGATTTCTAGCGGGATTGCCGACATCGGCAAGACCTCACCACGGGCGCCAATGAGCCGACCTAGAGCGCGCAGCCCTCGAATTGGATCATTGCTATAGGCCTGCCATGCGCCAGCCAACAGGAGGTTCCCCACGGCGTGCCCAGCCAGAGAACCGGCACCAGCAAAGCGTGTCTGGAGGAGTTCAGCCCAGGCCCGTCCTGTCGGCGTATCATCGCAGAGCGCGGCAAGTGCCATCCGAAGATCCCCTGGCGGCAAGATATCGAATTCTTGACGCAACCGCCCCGACGAGCCACCATCGTCTGCAACGGTGACAATAGCGGTCAGTTGATCGGTGACTCGCTTCAGCGCGGTGAGATTAGCCGCCAGTCCATGCCCGCCGCCAAGAGCAGCGACCCGTGGCAGCGTTCCCCCGAAATCACCAAGCAGCACGTCATTCCTTCCCGAGGTCCCGGTGGATCGTGCGCGTGGCAAAGCCCGCCGCCCGCAATCGGGTAGCCACGGCCTCCGTCATCGCGGTCGAGCGGTGCTTACCACCGGTACATCCGATAGCTAAGGTCACCAAACGCTTACCTTCATTGACATAACCTGCAGCAACCGTGCCGAATAGCGCTTCAAGTTGGTCGAGGAAATCTTGTGCTCCTGGCTGGGCCAAGACGTAAGAACTCACTGGTTCCGATAGCCCCGTCTGCGGCCGCAGCTCGGGAACCCAATGAGGGTTGGGGAGGAACCGCACGTCAAAGACCATGTCGGCATCGACAGGCAGACCATTCTTGAAGCCGAAGGACACCACCGCAATACGCAATTCATCGGCAAGCGTGCCACCGTAAGCATGGGCGACGCGCTCCTGTAACTGATGCACGTTGAGGTTCGTCGTATCGATGACCATGTCGGCTGAGGCCCGCAGCATCGCGAGCATGCGACGCTCTTTCGTAATGCCATCAAGAATTGGACCATCGCCTTGTAGCGGAAGTGGCCGACGTGCTGATTCTTGGCGGCGCACAATGGCTTCATCTGAGGCATCGAGGTAGAGCACATCAAGTTTTTGCCCCATCCGCTCCGCTTCGGCGAATACGGTCGGTAATTGCTCGAAAGCCTCCCGCGAGCGCACATCAAGCACAACCGCAACATGGCTGTACCCCTTGTCTTGGGCCAGATCGAGCAACGGAAGCAACATCGACGGCGGAAGATTATCGACGACGTACCAGCCAAGATCTTCGAGCACATGCGCTGCGGTACGTCGACCACCACCGGAAATACCCGTGACGATGACGATGCGGGGCTTAGCACCCGGCGCCAATGGTTCAATAACTGGAGCTACGCGAGGATCAGGTGTGGTCACAAGCACCATTGTGCCGTGTTTACCCCAGCTCTGTGACTGAAGCCTCCCCAATGACACCTACAGCTTTAGGCCTCCGTTAGCTCTCCCGTTGTCGCGTTGAGTTGTTCGCGCGGTGGCTCTACTGCCAAGGCTCCTACGACCGCTGTCGCTAAGACGGGGCCAAATCCTGGCAATGCTGTGATCTCATCAACGCTGGCCTGTCGAAGTTTCTTGACGCTACCGAAGTGAGTGATGAGTGCTTTTCGGCGGGTTTCTCCCAGGCCCGGGACCGCGTCAAGAACCGAATCGATCATGGCCTTGCCTCGACGTGATCGGTGATGAGTGATGGCGAACCGGTGCGATTCGTCCCGGAGGCGCTGTAGCAAGTAGAGCCCTTCGGATGTTCGCGGCAAGATGATGGGCCAGTCCTCCCCCGGCAGCCATACTTCTTCTAAGCGCTTAGCCAAGCCGCACAAGGCAATATCGGTTAAGCCAAGCTCCTCGAGAACCTGCTGCGCGGCTGCGACTTGGGGGGCGCCACCATCGACGACAACAAGTGCTGGCTGGTAAGCAAATTTACGGGGGATGCCGGTCAGCGGATCGACCAGTGTCGCCTCGTCCTTCATCGCTGCCTGGTCTTCGAGCATTCGGGTGAAGCGACGTGTCAGCACTTCGTGCATAGCCGCGAAGTCGTTGGACCCAGAGAAACTGCGGATGATGAACCGTCGATATTCCGCTTTGCGCGCCATGCCATCTTCAAAAACAACCATCGACCCTACGACTTCTTGGCCCATCGTGTGTGAGATGTCGTAGCACTCAATACGTAGCGGCGCGGTCGGTAGCCCCAAAGCCTCTTGGATCTCTTCCATAGCCCGGGCGCGAGTGGACAGATCGCTGGCACGTTTGCTCCGATGCTGTTGCAGTGATTCCGCCGCATTCTTCGCCACCGTATCGAGCAGGACGCGCTTATCACCGCGCTGCGGCACTCGAATTTCAACCTGTGCGCCGCGCTGCTCGCTCAATAGTTCAGCCAGCGCCGTGCTGGGCGGGAGTTCTGGGACCAAGACCAGTGTTGGAATAGCGTGAGGTTCAACGTTCTCGTAGAGCTTCATCAGACAGGTCTCAATGAACTCTGGCGTCCCGGCATCATCAGTTCGGTCTGCAACCCAGCCGCGTTCACCACACACTCGTCCATCACGGATATGGAAGATCTGAACCGCAATCTCTAGCGGGTCTTGGGCGATCGCAAGAATATCTGCATCCGTGCCGTCGGTCAGCACGATGGCTTGACGTTCTGTTGCCTTACGCAAGGCCATGAGATCATCACGGTACTTAGCAGCACGCTCATAGTCCTGGCAGGCAGCGGCGTCGCGCATCTGCTGCTCTACCTTGCGCAGATAGGACGCTGATTCACCCCGCATGAAAGCGCAGAAATCATCGACGATCTGGCGATGATCCGCCACCGAGACCGTACCGACGCACGGTGCGGCACATTTCCCGATATGACCCAACAGACAGGGGCGTCCGGCTGCTTTTGCGTTGCGAAAAACACCCTGGGTGCATGAGCGCATGGGAAATACCCGCAAAAGCAGATCGACCGTATCGCGGATAGCCCAGGCCGCCCCATAGGGGCCGAAATAGCGATTGCCCTTTTTGAGCGCACCACGGCCAACAAAGACTCTGGGGTATTCCTCGTTCCAGGTCACGCAAAGCCAGGGGTAGGACTTGTCGTCGCGTAGCCGGACGTTGAAGCGAGGGTCATACAGCTTGATCCAGGTATTTTCTAGCTGCAGGGACTCCACTTCGTTCTGCACCACAGTCCACTCGACCTTTGCTGCGGTCTGCACCATGCGCTGTGTGCGTGGATGGAGGGAGGCAATATCGGCAAAATAGTTGTTGAGCCGCTGCCGCAGATTCTTGGCTTTACCGACGTAAATCACGATCCCCTGCGGATCTGTAAATCGATAGACGCCTGGATCAGTCGGAATCGTCCCTGGTGCGGGACGGTACGTCGACGGATCAGCCATAGTGGAAGTTTAGTCGCTGAAGAGCCAGGTATCTTGCGACGAGGATGTCCCACATATCTAGGCAGCCCAGACCTCAACAGAGGTGCGGCCGGAGATACAGAAGCTCACAGCGCTGGCGACTAGTCTGACCTAGGTGAAGATTATGAATCGGGTGACCGTCCGCGTCATCCCACTCGATATCGACAGCCGTGCGTTCCTCATGCACGGTCACGAGCTACACCAGCCCGATCAGCAGCAGGCTTAGCCCATGTCTATTCTTCGTCCCAGCGAAACCATCCGGCGTCGCCCAACGCAATGCCCCTGTGGGGGCGGCTCATATGACGACTGCTGCGGCCCCCTCCACGAGGGTAGCCGCCTAGCACATACCGCCGAGGAACTTATGCGTTCGCGGTACTGCGCATTTGCCGTGCGACACGATGATTACCTATTCCGCACCTGGCACCCTAAGTTTCGCCCACACATCGTCGCTACTGACGACACGGCCTGGACTGGACTAGAGATTCTCGATGTCCTTGATGGCGGCCCTCACGACCAGACTGGAATCGTAGAATTCATCGCACATTATGACGGTGGCCAGGTGCACGAACGCTCCACATTTTCGCGCCGCGCCGGGTGCTGGATGTATGAGGAGGCGGTCTAATCTGCAAGAGCTGCCCCCGTGCTCATCTACCGTAGATCCATGTCTACTCCCACGACGACGCCTCCGGCTACTCCCCTGATCGCGATGCTCACGACGGTGGCGCTCAATCTTGCAATGGCGTTCGGCGTGTGGAAGCTTGGCTGGCCGAAGGGAAATATCTTTGTCTTCTTCTGGGTCGAGAACGTCATCGTCGGGATCTTTGGCTACGTCCGTATCGTGACAGCGAAACTTCCCTCCACCCAAGGGCCAGCCTTGAGCCTGGGAAAGCAGTTTGCGATGCACTACGGATGTTTCTGCCTCGTCCATGGTCTCTTCACCCTCACGCTCGCCCCGCGCATGGGAATCGCGCTCATACCGATGATGGTATTCGTTTCCGTTATCCTCATCGCGCTTCGCTATCTAGCTGAGTTAATGACAACCTGGTTCGCAACGAAGCAGAACCTCCGCCACAGTCCGTCGGATGTGTTTTATGCTCCGTATCGACGTATTTGGGTCCTTCATCTCGGCATCATCGCAGCCGGTTTTCTCTCATTGCACAGTCTCACCGCACTCCCCAAGGGGCATGTCGCGAGTTTCAGGGACCCCGATACGACAGCGCTTTATGCGACTCTCGCGTTGATCGCGGTGAAGACGATCAGCGACCTACGAAACATCCGGGCAGATACCCATGGCATGTCTAGCCCACGGAACTAGTGAATCACTTTTCCTGATTGCCCTGCTGTTCCACGCTCGCGATACATCTACTCAACCCAGACAAGGACGCATCGAGAGCGCGACCATTTCTCTATGAGCTGTCCTTAGCCCGTATTGCCGACGCCGTCGTCGTCTTGGTTCCCGTAGCAGGCTTCTTACGCTTGGCTGTTTTCTTCGTCGCATCTGCAACGGGTGATTTCTGCAACTCCCCCACCGGTATATGCGTGTTCTTGAGGATGTCGGCAAGATACTGCCCGGTATAGGACTCTGGTGTGGCTGCCACCTGTTCTGGGGTGCCCGTTACCAAGACCGTACCTCCGCGAGAACCACCGTCTGGCCCCATATCAATGATCCAGTCTGCGGTCTTGATGACGTCCAAGTTGTGCTCAATAACAACCACCGTATTTCCGCCATCAACTAGCCTCTGGAGCACCGTCAAGAGCTTGTTGATGTCATCGAAATGCAGGCCCGTTGTCGGTTCATCGAGAACGTAAAGAGTACGTCCCGTCGAACGACGCTGTAGCTCGGCAGCGAGTTTAACCCGCTGAGCTTCACCGCCCGAGAGCGTCGTTGCCGGTTGCCCCATGCGAACGTAACCCAATCCAACATCAACCAAAGTCTGAAGGTGACGCGCAATCGCTGGTACCGCGCGGAAAAACTCCAGTGCCTCCTCGATGGGAAGGTTAAGCACCTCAGCGATGGTCTTGTTCTTGTAATGAACCTCCAACGTTTCCCGGTTATAGCGGGCGCCATGACAGGTTTCACAGACCACGTAGACATCAGGCAGGAAGTTCATCTCATACTTGATCGTCCCGTCACCAGCGCAACTTTCGCAACGCCCGCCCTTGACGTTAAAGGAGAACCGCCCAGGACCGTATCCACGCACCTTCGCCTCATGGGTTTCAGCAAAGAGGGAACGGATCTTGTCGAAGACACCGGTGTAGGTAGCCGGGTTGGAACGCGGAGTACGACCGATCGGTGACTGGTCGACGTGAATGACCTTATCGATGTGCTCAACACCGCTGATCGATTTATGCCGACCCGGGACCTGCTTGGCGTTGTATAGCTCTTTGGCCAATGCGCTGTAGAGAATGCGATTGACCAGCGTCGATTTACCCGAGCCAGAAACACCAGTGACGGCGATGAACTCCCCCAACGGGAAATCGACGGTGACATCACGCAGGTTATTTTCTGTCGCATGATGCACGGTAATGACCCGTTCTGGGTCAATCCCACGCCGTACCACTGGCAACTGAATCTGCTTACGCCCCGAAAGGTAAGCACCCGTAGGCGAATCTGGGGCAGCTAACAGCCCCGGAACTGGACCGGAATAGACCACATTTCCGCCATGCTCGCCAGCGCCTGGACCGATATCGACGATCCAATCGGCTACCCGAATCGTGTCCTCATCATGTTCAACGACGATGAGCGTATTGCCCATATCGCGCAACCGGATCAAGGTCTCAATCAACCGTCGATTATCGCGTTGGTGCAAACCGATGGAGGGCTCGTCAAGGACGTAAAGCACACCCACCAGCCCTGACCCAATCTGCGTAGCCAATCGGATACGTTGTGCCTCACCACCAGAAAGAGTGCCGGCAGGGCGCGACAAGGTGAGATAGTCCAGACCCACATCGAGCAGGAACCGTAGCCGCTCTTTGATCTCCTTCACTACCCGCTCAGCGATCTTGGCTTCACGCTCAGTGAGCTCAATCTCATCGATGAAGGCCACTGCCTCGCCAATGGAGAGATTCGCTACCTCGGAAATGTTCTTGCCACCAACAGTGACGGCCAATGATGTGGGCTTAAGCCGTGCGCCATGACACAGAGAACACGGGATTTCTCGCATGTACCCGGCATAGCGCTCTCGCGAGGTATCAGTTTCGGCATCGGCATGGCGGCGCTTCACATAGTCAATCGCGCCTTCATAGTTGGCATTGAACGTGCGAACTCGCCCGAAGCGGTTACGGTGCTTCACATAGACCGGCTTACTGGCCCCATACAGCAGCAACTTCTTCGTCTCTTCAGAGAGTTCTTTCCACGGAGTCGAGATGGAGAACCCATGCTCTTGAGCCATCGACGTGAAAATAGTGAGGAAATAGCCAGCGATATGTGACGATGACCAGGGCTGGATTGCCCCATCTTCTAGTGATTTATCTTCATCAGGCACAACCAACTCAGGATCCACTTCCAAGGTGGTCCCGATCCCAGAACACTCTGAACACGCGCCCCAGGGAGCATTGAAGGAGAACTGACGCGGCTCTAATTCCTCAATGGAGATGTCATGGCCTTGCGGGCAAGCAAGGTTCTCCGAATAGCGGCGTTCACGCCCGGGATCGTTCATGTCGAGATCAATAAAGTCAATCGCGACAATGCCATCGGCATGACCCAGCGCTGTTTCTACCGAATCCGTAAGGCGCTGTTTGATCCCTTCCTTAATGACGATCCGGTCAACGATGATCTCGATACTGTGCTTTTTCTGCTTATCGAGTGTTGGCGGTTCGGTGAGCTGATGTATGTCACCATCGGTACGCGCACGAGCAAAGCCCTGCGCTGCGAGCGTGCGATACAGCTCCTGATACTCACCCTTTCGCCCACGAACTACCGGTGCCAAAATCTGCAGCCGGGTTCCCTCGGGTAGAGCCAACAATCGATCTACGATGGTCTGCGGCGACTGCCGCGCAATCGGTGAAGCGCACTCAGGGCAATGCGGATGCCCGATGCGGGCGTAGAGCAAGCGGAGGTAGTCGTACACCTCCGTGATCGTGCCTACAGTTGAGCGCGGGTTACGCGACGTCGATTTCTGGTCAATAGAGACAGCTGGCGAAAGCCCCTCAATGAAATCCACATCCGGCTTGTCCATCTGCCCCAAGAACTGACGGGCGTAGGCAGAGAGCGATTCGATATAGCGCCGCTGCCCCTCGGCGAAGATAGTGTCGAAGGCCAGCGATGATTTACCTGACCCAGAGAGCCCAGTGAAGACGATGAGGGAATCGCGGGGCAACTCCACCGACACATTACGCAGATTATGCTCGCGGGCGCCGCGCACCGTCAGGCTCTCAAAACTCATTCTTCTAGCCTATTAGGTACTACCGACAATTCCAGAGCCTTCGAGATTTCGCTGATCTCCTCTAGGGTGGAGCTATGGAGTACCGCAACCCAATCCCCAGCGTTGACGTCGCAACCGTGCGCGCACACAAGCGCGAAGCGACGACGCGGTTCCTTGGCCGGACCATCACGATCAGTGATCATGATTGGCAGCAGCCCAGCGCGCTGCCTGGCTGGACCCGTGCGCATATCGCCACTCACGTCGCTCGAAATGCTGATGCTTTGCGGCAGCGGCTAGCACATCCCACCGCTGGCAGCCTCTATCCCCACTCGAAGGCTCTCGACATTGAGCGCGGCTCAGAGCGCACTGCCCTCGAACTCCAGATTGATCTAGATACCTCTGCAAGCTTGCTGAATAAGGCTTTTGACGACCTTGATGGGCACGGTTGGGGCAGCCTGAGCACTCTTGATGAGAACGTCACCTGCCCCGTGCAGTTGTTCCCACTGGCTCGGCTAGCCGAAATCGAGCTACACCATTGCGATCTTGATCTTGACTACACCATCGATGACATCGACGACGATAGCCAGTGGTGGATCATCGCCTGGTACGCCATCCGCCATGAACTTCGTGGCGATCTACCGCTATTCACTCTTGTGGATGATCGCGGTTGCAGCACACGTATTGGTGATGGCTCCGCCGGAACCGTGACCGGGATGCGCCGAGATCTTCTCGCCTGGATTACTGCCCGGGGAACCGGAACTGTTATCGGTGGTCACGACGCCATAGTTCCGTTGATCTAGATGTCTGAGACCTTCCACGGGCAGTTTCTCGCTGGCCAAGTCTGGTCTATTGCCGTTGGCACGCTGGCCAATAATGCCTATCTCGTCGTTGATTCCCATCACCATGGGCATCTCATTGACGCCGCCGCAGAGCCGGACCTCCTCCGTTCTTGGATTACCCGGCACTGTCAATACCTTGAGTCCATCATCACGACACACCGCCATCACGACCATCATGGGGCGCTTTCAGACCTTGCAGCAGCTTTTCCTCACTCAACCTGCTGGGCTGGCAAACCAGACGTCGACGCAATTTCTGCTACTGGAGTCCGGCCTACCCCAATCTGGTCTGGCGCGTCCTTAGCCTTTGCTGGCCAGCAGGTTCCAGTCCTTGGTTTACGCGGCCATACCCCTGGTGGCATTGCCCTCGACCTAGGCGGCGCCCTCATCGTGGGTGATTCTCTTTTCCCGGGTGGGCTTGGGAAAACGGCAACACCTGAAGACTTTACTCAGCTTTATGACGACGTCACCACCACGATCTTTGCGGTCTACCCCGCTGAGACGGTGATCTTGCCCGGCCATGGCGTGCCCACAACACTTGGCGCAGAACAACCCCATCTACTTCAGTGGCGGGAGCGTGGCTGGTAAGCGTTCCGATAGATAGTGCGGACGTGCTGGTATTCATTGATTACTCCCCGTATTTTCTACGCCAAGAGCACATAAGACAGCTAGGTATTTCATGTAGTTGCACTGACTAATGCAGAAATCGATCTTCGGCGAGCCTGAGGTGCCCGGGTTAATACTCTGGAAGAATGTGGCGCAGATATTTCATCGAAAGGACATCATGAGCACGCCGCAAAATCCGCAGCAGCCGGACTTCCAGCCGCAGGCCCCACATGCCCCCGAGGGTTACGTGCAGGACCCGACGACGGTTCAGGCAGGCTACACATCACAAGAACAGCCCATGCCCCAAACCGGCTACATGCAGCAGGAAAACCTTCAGACCACCACCCCAGCAAAAAAGCCCGGCTTCTTTAAGAGCAGCCTTGGCAAAGCCATCGTTGGCATCTTGCTCGTGGCCCTTTCCACTGGTGGTATCTACGTATGGCGCCTACTCAAGGGCGAGAACATCGACGGTACGATGAAGGAAGGCTCCTGCTACACCATCGCCGTCCAAAGCTCCGGCAAATCTGACGCTGACTTCAAAAAGATTGATTGCAGCGACACCAGCAAGATGAACTTCCTTATCACCAAAGAAGGCACCGGCGTAGCCAGTGCTACCTCGTGCGGCGATAACGAGTACACCTTCTCCTACACCTTCACCAAGCGGGGCTCGACCACACACAAGTACTCCTGCCTCATGCCGAACTTCGCTGAGGGCAAGTGCTACTACGAGCCCGATAACGGAACCCCCGATATGATCGACTGCGCCGACTCGAAGGCCATGATCAAGGTCACCCAGCGCATCGATAGCAAGAACGATACAGCCGCATGCGCCGACGGACAGGGCCTTGGCTACGCTCACCCAGAGCGCACTTACTGCGTGGGTGACCCGCAGAAGTAAAGAAATACATTAAGCATTTCTGCACA
>JBOFIQ010000300.1:0-3093 GCA_051650245.1 Propionibacteriaceae bacterium
GGTTCTCCAAAGTACGTGCTGCACTCACCGCACTGGTCGCTAACACTGTTCCGGTTGCCTTTGGTGCAGTTGGGCTCCCCGTGCTCATGGCGGCAAAAACCGCTGGCCTCGACGTCACTCCTGTTGCCACCGTCACAGCCCGAATCTGTGCTTTGCTTTGTCTCGTCGTGCCCTTCCTACTTCTCGGAATCATGGATGGCAAGAAAGGTATCGCTGAGTGCTGGCCGTTCGGTCTATTCGTCGGAATTATTTTCGGTACCACGAAATGGATCGTTGCCAGCACCCCGGTCTATAACCTCACCGAGATCTTTGCCGCAGTCATCACCGTCGCGTTAGCTCTGGTCTTCCTCCGATTCTGGAATCCTCGTGGAGGCGCGGCAGCCACCCAGCGCATGGGCCTGCCTCTCGTAGCCGAACTCGAAACTGAGGCAGCCCCCGTACAGACGACCTCAGCCAAAGACCTCAGCGCTAGCCGAATCTTCATGGCCCTGGTCCCCTACATCCTCGTCATCGTCGTGTTCTCCATCGCAGCCATCCCAGCAATCAAGCAGTTCGGTAGCAGCCTTGATGTCAAGATGGCCTGGCCTGGTCTAGCCCAACTCAACGGCGTAACTGACAAGGCTTCAGCACACCGCTTCTTCACCTGGGGCTTCACTTCCCAACCCGGTTTCCTGCTGGCCATCGTCGCTATCCTGGTCAGCCTCATTTACCGGGTCCCGGTTCGTGACGTCGTCGGTGAGCTATGGCGCAACGCCAAGAAGATGAAGTTCTCCGCACTCACCATCGGCTCGGTCGTTGCTTTGGCCTATGTCATGGGAGACTCCGGCCAGACTCTCGCGTTGGGCTTGTTCCTCGCTGGCGCTGGCGCAGTTTACCCATTCTTGGCCCCGATTCTTGGCTGGATCGGTACCTATGTCACCGGCTCAGACACCTCAGCAAACCTGCTCTTTTCCAATCTTCAATCCAGCGTTGGCACTCAGATCGGTGGCACCTCAACACTCGGCGTTGACAGTATGCGCAACCTCCTCGTGGGTGCAGGGGCTGCTGGCGGCGTCGTCGGCAAGATGATCTCGCCACAGTCACTGACGATCGCTGCGACCGCAATCGGTTTGGCTGGTTCCGAATCCACCATTTTGCGCAAGGTCTTCCGCTACTCCCTGATCTTGCTCGCCATCATGTGCATCCTCGTCGGGCTCATGTCGACCCCTGTGCTCGGCTGGCTCGTCCCCTAGTTTTCCCATTTTGAAAAGAGGTCCTTGTGACTATCACAACAGCACCAACACGGGCGGTGACAACGCCTGACAAGCCAGGTAGCGGTATCACCGTTGGCCTATTTATTACCTGTATCAATGACGTCATGTTCCCTGAAACCGGACGAGCAGCGACATCACTTTTGGAACGACTCGGCTGCCGAGTTAAGTTCCCCAGCCATCAGACCTGCTGCGGCCAGATGACGACCAATACCGGCTACTTTGATGAATCAATCCCCACGGTCAAGGAATATGTCACAGCCTTTTCTGGCTACGACTACATCGTTGCCCCGTCGGGGTCCTGCACTGCGGCAGTGCGCGACCAGCACCCAATGCTGGCCAAACATGCCGGTGACACCGGGCTCATACGCGACGTTGACCATACCTCGACGCATACCTTCGATTTCCCCGAGTTCCTCGTCGATGTTCTTGGGGTCACCGATGTCGGTGCCTATTTCCCCCATGCCGTCACCTACCATCCCTCCTGCCACGGCAGCCGCCTACTCCGGCTTGGCGACAAGCCCTATGAGTTGCTCAGCCATGTGCGCGGCATGACCTTGGTTGATCTTCCCAATAAGGAAGAATGTTGCGGTTTCGGCGGCACCTTCTCGATCAAAAATCCCGACGTCTCCGCGGCGATGGCTGCCGATAAGGCTCGCCATGTTCGCGAAACGGGTGCGGAATATGTGGTCGCCGGGGATAACTCCTGCCTGCTCAATATTGGCGGCGTGCTCAGCCGTCAGAACTCTGGAGTTAAGCCCATCCATCTCGTAGAAATCCTGGCAAGTACAGAGGAGGCCTGCGCATGAGCAACGCACTACAACGAGTCACCGAAGGTAATCATGGTGTCGCCCGCTTGACCCCAGCCCCAGATAATCCGGGCACCTACCTCGGCATGCCCAAGTTCTCTAAAGCTGCCAAGCACGAACTCCAGCTCAGCGTTCAGCGTAAGAACATGCGCAATGCCACGACGACGATCCGAAATAAGCGCGCCATGCGCGTCGAAGAATCCCCCAACTGGGAGGAACTGCGGGTTGCAGCCAAGGCCATCAAGGACCGCACTGCTCGTCACCTTGATCATTACCTTGTCCAAGCCGAAGAAAATCTCACGAAGAACGGCGTCACTGTTCACTGGGCCCGCGATGCCGCCGAAGCCAACCAGATCGTGGCTGAAATCGCAAAAGCGAAGGGGGTCGATGAGGTCGTCAAGATTAAGTCGATCACAACCCAAGAGACTGATCTCAACGAATACCTTGAAGAACAAGGCATTGCCGCGTGGGAAACTGACCTTGCCGAGTTGATCGTGCAGCTCGGCCACGATCGGCCCTCACATATCGTGGTTCCGGCTATCCACCGCAACCGGGCTGAGGTACGCGAGATCTTCCTGCGGGAAATGAAGCAGTACGGACGCCCCGCCCCGGTCGATATTTCATCAAACCCGCCTGAGCTAGCCAATGCAGCCCGACTCCACCTTCGTGAAAAGTTCCTTCGCGCCAAGGTCGCCGTCTCGGGTGGAAACTTCATTCTTGCCGATACTGGCTCGCTTGTGATCGTCGAATCCGAAGGTAATGGCCGGATGTGTCTGACCTTGCCCGAGACGCTGATCAGCATTGTGGGTATCGAAAAGGTCATCCCCAGCTTCGACGATCTCGAAATCTTTTTGAAACTGCTGCCCCGCTCGGCCACTGGTGAGCGAATGAACCCATATAACTCCATCTGGAGCGGCGTCACACCCGGGGATGGGCCTCAAGAACAGCATGTCATTCTCCTCGACAATGGTCGTACTGATGTCCTGGCTGATCCCGATGGCCGCGACGTGTTGCGCTGTATCCGCTGCGCTTCC
>JBOFIQ010000301.1:0-2447 GCA_051650245.1 Propionibacteriaceae bacterium
CCATGGACCATCCAGCGGCGGAACTCGCCACCTTCGGCTGACAAGGTCTGTTCCTTCGAGACGGGCAGCAGCCCCCATTGATCGAGATAGTCAACGATCACTGCGATTGCGGCTTTATGAATATCGGAGAACGTATTACCAGGCTTACACGCAGCGATACCAGCATCTTGGGCAGCCAAGACCACGTTGTAGATCATTCTCTGCTCGGGGGAGAAGGTGCCGCTGATCGGAAGGGTGCGAGTGATATCGGCGGTGTACAACGCGTCAGTCTCCACGCCAGCATCGAGAAGAATCATGTCGCCGTTACGCAGCACGCCATCATTGCGAATCCAGTGCAATGTATTGGCATGGTCACCGGCGGCAGCGATGGTGTCATAGCCCATGCCATTGCCGTGATGGCGGGCATGGAGCCCAAAGATACCTTCGACCCAGCGCTCGCCGCGCCCGGACTTCACTGCTCGGGGCAAGTCAGCGATGACGGCCTCAAAACCGGTGAAGGTTTGACGGCAGGCATTGCGCATTTCTTCACGTTCCCACTCGTCCTTGACGAGTCGGAGTTCCGACAATGCCGTCGCAAGCTCCTGGTCGTGCTCGACCGAGCCAAGCTGACGCACCTCATCAACGGTGGCCGTGAGCTGCGCGTCGGTATGACGAAGTACGCGGATCTGGATGGAATCAGCATCCTTGGCGAGTGCGTCCTTGAGGCCAGTGATCTCGCTGCACGAGATGCCGCACATGGCGCTCATCTCGTCGAGCGATTCGCGCTGCCCAACCCACATTTCGCCGTAGCGAGAATCAGCGTAGAACTGGCGGTCAGTGCGGGGGCTGCGAGGCATGAAGAACAAGGTGGCGTCATGGCCGTGGTCAGTCGGCTCCAGTACGAGGCAGGAATCTGGCTCACGGTCAGTACCAAGGCCGGTCAGATGGGCAAAAGCCGTCTCGGGGCGAAAACGGTAGTCATTGTCGTCGTTGCGGACCTTGAAACCACCTGCCGGGATCACGATGCGTTCGCCGGGGAACATTGCCGAGATACGGTCACGTCGCGCCGGAGCCCACATCGAGTTGGGAAGGAGTTCAGGAAGTTCATCGCTGTAGGGCGCCCAGTTTTGCGGGATGAAGTTGATGAAGGCTTCGGAGAAGGGGCGCTTCTTGGCGACGGGCTGCTCTTGGCTCATGCTGACCTGACTTTCGTGTGCGGAATAGTTCTGATCCTAGACTCCCATTGGGCATTGCGTACGAGTGCCTCTGAGCAGTCTCAACAAGAACACATTTTTGTCGAGTCACGTTCTGCTGGGGGTCTGCACCAGTAAGGTCAGCGTTATGGAGATCTGGCTGGTTCGTCATGGGGAAACAACCTGGTCCAAATCGGGGCAACATACGTCGATTACGGACCTCGCGCTGACTGCTGATGGTGAAGCGCAAGCTCGGCGCGTGGGGGAGAAGCTTTCGGGAGTCAGTTTCGATGCGGTCTGGAGTTCGCCACGTCAGCGCGCGCTTCGCACCGCAGCACTGGCTGGCTTTGCGCAGCCCACGACGACGGAGGCGCTCGCGGAATGGAATTACGGCAATGGCGAAGGGCTCACGTCTACCCAGATCCGGGAGCACATCCCCGACTGGCGGATTTGGACCCACGGAGCACCACGTTTTGGTGAACATCCTGAGTTGGGGGAATCTAAGCCAGCGATTGCGGCCCGGCTCTACCAGTTCCTGTGCGAAGTCAAAGCAACCCAGGCGCAGCGAGTGCTGTTCTTTGGACATGGGCACTGTTTGCGTGCGCTTGCGACGGTGTGGTGTGAGTTCCCCATCGAGGCTGGTGGACATTTCCCCTTGGCCACGGCAGGGCTGTCAGTTCTGGGCTACGAGAAGACGACGCCAGCATTGATGCAGTGGAACGCGTAGGCTAGAGCATTATGAAGGCATCCATCGAAGATCAGCGCCGTCTTGTCGCATTGCAGGACCTCGACACCGAACTGGCAAAGGTCGCGCATAAGCGCAAGACCTTGCCTGAGCATGCACAGTTAGCAGAGCTCGTGGCGTCGAAAGACAGCCTTGATGCACGTCTGGTCGCTGCGCAGACGCGGCTTGCCGATGCTGATCTGGCATTGCGTCGAGCCCAAGAAGACCTGGTCCCGGTGCGGCAGCGTATGGAGCGCGATCAGAGCCTGATCGATGCTGGTGCCAACAATGATGCCAAGGCGCTGCAAGCCCTTCTAAGTGAGGTCGAGCACCTCAAGCGCCGTCTTGGCAATCTTGAAGATCTTGAACTTGAGGCAATGGAAGAACAAGAAATTGCTGCTGCCTTATGTGAGCATTGCGCCACGGAAAAAGCAGAGTTCATGCCCACTGTGCGCGAGGTTAAGGATCGCCGGGAGCAGCTTATGGCTGGCTGCGATGCGACGGTGGCGGAGCTATCACAGCGGCGCGCGGCTGCTGCGGAGTGTGTCCCG
>JBOFIQ010000302.1:0-5641 GCA_051650245.1 Propionibacteriaceae bacterium
GCTTTCCACGGGTGCAGTTGGAATCGACACCGGGAATATGGGGCGACTAGCTCTATTGAGCCCTAAGCGAGCTATACACAAGTCCTCGATAATGTGATCAACAACCACGAAGGGCCGCGGGTCTCAGCATGCCCGTATCGAGGACTGACTGGTGCTCCTTGTTTGGGATGACTCCGCTTGGGAAGACTATCTATGGCGGCAAACAGAAGACCGTTGCACGCTGAAGCGGATCAATCAGCTTATTCAGGATATTTCCCGCAACGGCAACGAAGGTATCGGTAAACCAGAGGCTCTTAAACATGGGCTCTCGGGATATTGGTCTCGACGTATTACCGATGAACACCGTCTTATTTATAAGGTCGTCGGCGAAGAGATCCGTATCGCGAGTTGTCAGTATCACTATGGTCGCTGACCGCATCTGCCCTGAAGTTCACGGAAGTACCGATAGATCTCTGTGTGAGCAAGGATGGCGAGGTGCTACCACACTAGTATTAGATGAGGTGCGAGTCAGGCACTGGCATTACCGCCCTAGCTATCTCCTACCGCGCAAAGCCCAAAATGTGGCAACCATGCGCTCACTATCGACCAGCTGCTGGGGTTAATGACCGACGCGGCGCGTCACAGTACACACGACCTTCTCCCTTCCTGCGCACGAAAATTCAGTTTTTCGGTAAGGGATTTGCGATATGCTCACGATATCCAAATGTGGCGGCTTTGGATATTTGGAATGACCTTACTCTAGAAAGAGTTATCATGATTTTTTGTCAAGCCACGGATTCCGAGCTCCTGGAATACTTCAAGACGGAAGAGGGCGCACATTACATTCCGCCGCCCGAACGGCAACATGCCGAGATTGAGCGGATGCTCGAACTCATCTGCTCACCGGATGCACAGATACGCGAACGGGTCGGCTACTCGTATCTCGTACGCTGGGGAAGATCACCGGAACTCACCCCGAGCTCCGCACATTTTCTAGGGGACTCGCTTGCGAGTTGGTTTACCACAGATACTCCGATCCAAGGGCGTTGCTACGCCCCGCTGGGCCTGGGCTGGCTCACCTACGCTGGAATCCATGAAGACAAGTGGACAGAGTCCTTCGCTGAGTGGTGGACACGTGAGACCGACACTATCGGGTTACACCCCGAACTCGGGTGGCTGCATTGTGTAGCACACGGGGCGGACTACGTAGAAGAGTTAGCGAAGAAGTCATTGTTCTCGCCCCAACTGCTCCTCGACTGGTGCGGCCAGCGCATGACCTGCGAGAGCGTAAAGACTTACTCCGAGCCTCCCTACAATGGGGTTTGGGCAGCACAGGAGGACACGCGACTCGCGGTGGCACTCCGAGGGATACTCCTGTCTGAGGACATTGCATTCGAGGCATGGCTCGACAAGCTAGGAGATGTCATTAAATTCCCACAACCAGCACCTATTCCGATCGCGCACTCAAACAGTGTCAGGACACTTCGTGCCTTAGCTTGCGGAATCTTAGGCTCACCCGACTCGACAGAAACACAACGAAAGCACGTGTCGCACCTTCTGCCTGTCCTTACCTTGCCAATTTAAATCGTGGAGTTCAGACGCGAATGTTGTGGAGGCCGTGACCGTCCTTCACAGCGTCCGCTCCGGGTGCGAAACTGACAGTAGCTCTCGCCCCTATCTGGTTATCCCCAAGCAAGCGTGTTCTATTCTTTTGCTACTGCCAAGACACCACTAGCGATTGAATAGATTCATGGAAGAAATTGAGCGTGTCCACATAGGTATGGGACGTACATGGCCCAGCTTGGCTCAGGAGCACCTTGGCGATTAGCTGCTCCGTTTTGGTGACAGCTACACCAGCCGAGCCAATAGCGTCCTGCCCGTAGGAAGTCCCGGGATAACTCTTTCTAAAGCGATCAAAGCTGTTGAGGCAGCTGTATAGCGCGTGGTCTTGCGCCAAAGTTTCAGATTCCACTCCTCACTCAAGCTGTCACCCCCGAACGAATGTCGGCGCAGCCCGAGAGAGCAGAGTCCTTTGTCTTTGGAACAACGATCGGCAACGGAGCCACCTCGGTGAACGCGAAGCTAGACGAAACTCTCGCACAAGCGGGATATGACTGGTCAATACCAGCACTCGTCCAGACCCTCGATACCCGAATCGTGATTCATGATGCCCCCGGCGGCCGGGAATCCCAGCACACTAGACGTCGCTCTCGCTCACCCAGCGCAATATCTCACTCCATGGAAGGATGACGTGCCCATCGGTCGGGGACGAGTCAGCGCAGCAGGTGAGTTCTACAACATCTCAGACCTGCTCATCGCCAGCCACATGCTTGGGACAGGCCTCGGGCGACAGATGATGACGGCTATGACATGTGCTGGCCGGAGACTCGGCGCAACAACAGGAGTGCTCCAGGTAGAGGCTGACAATGCTCGCGCCATCACCCTATATCGCTCGCTCGGTTGGCAAGACCAAGGCGGATACCACTTCCGCACATTGACGGCTTCCGTCGCCTCAGCCGTGACTATGACAGCGGCTGGGGGCCGACTTAGGAATAATTCTCCGACAGAACACCGCTAGGGCACAGGCGGTAGCTACATTGACTTGGCCGCTTTGATGACCGTCTCGAATAGCTGGGTGGCAGTGCCGACGCTGAGCTTCTCCTCGTTGTCGTTCGCCCTGCCCTTCTCCTGGGTCCATGCATATCCGAAGGCTCGGTTGGCGATACCGACCTTGGTTTCTTGGGCAGCCTGATCATCTATGTCCGCAAGGTAGGGACCGATTGCACGAAGATCAAGATCCATGCGCTTGGCAGTATTGGACTGTTTTAGGAACTTATTACCCAAAGTGAGTGCAACAGACGCACCACCGATGATAGTCGCCGATAAGCTCAATTTCAGAGTGACCCACTGCCAGGATGTGTGCACCGTCGGCCCAGCAGCCCGTACAGTGCTAGCAAGTTCAATACCAACCCAGATCACCAAACAGACTCCGATCACGAATGAGATCACAGCTAAGATCATCTGATTCAGGGCATACCTGCCGTAGTCCTTGGCTAACACAGCCGATGCCACCTCGCTGGTGACATTCTCCACGCTTGCGTGCAGATCCTTAATGCTGTCCAGCTCAGCGCTGGCCTGAGTTTCATAGGTCTTCAGCGCCGCTTCATTATCATCTCGCACTTTCTTCAGCTCGCCCCTACGATCGTTTAACCACTGATCGAAAGTGGTGGACCACTGAGTCTGGGTCTCATCGAACATCGTCGCCAATGATGTGAGCCGCTCCTCTACCGTATTCGCTTGACTCTCAAGTTGCTCACCCAATGAACTGGCTTGCTTGGTCAGGTACGCGATCTCCTGATCTCGCAAATCAATTTCATCCTTGAGACGTTCGATCTCGGCTTCGTTGGCGCGGCTACGCTCATGAACTAATTCGGCGAAGGCATCGAGCTGGTTCTGCATCCCTTCGGTGAGCTGATTGTTTTTCCACGGGGTTGGCCACCCAGCAGCAGCGGTCACAATGGCGTCGAGGTTTACATGAGCCTGAGGCAGGTAATAGCTCGGGTCCTGTCGAATGCTTGCCATAGTGTCTCGGAGCTGGTCCCACTTGGACAACATGTTGTCCAGCAGGGATTCAGAGAATAACCCGGCCTCACTAGTGTTCCTATACCGCTTGATATACCCAGCCACTGACAGGATTCGATCCTCAAGGTCCGTCGTTATGCTCCGGTCCAGATCAGCAGCCTCCAGCTTGCAATCTTCCACCATCTGCCAAAGCGAGTGGTCCTTGAACTTTTTGGCCTCCATGAGACTCCTTTCCCTGTTAAGAGAAATCCTATGAATGCCCACCGACAATTCTTCTCAAGTAGGTTATTCATCAGAGTGTGGATTTGTAACTACGCTGGTGCATCGAATCTGTCAGTGCCGCTGGCTAGTCTATTCTCCATGAACAACTTGTGGCAGCTCATAGCCAGGAACACCGGGCCTCTGCAAGCCGTCTGCGCCGTAGTCACAGTCATCGTCGCGGTTGTGGCGGCCATCATCGCACTTCGCCAGCTTTCAGCGGGGTACCGCATTCACCGCGAGCAGGCCCAGCCCTACGTGGCCGTGGGGATGCGCTCGCTTGACCAGGTCAACTCCCATTTTATCGAGTTCTTTCTGCATAACTTTGGCCAGACAGCAGCATTTGATATACACATCATCAGTGATCCACCGATTCAAGCTGCATGGCAGGGTGAACCCGCTGAGCCCATGTGGATTTTCAACGTGCTTCCCACACTGGTTCCGGGAGACGAGTGGACTCAGATGATGGGGTTCGCCCCGGCACATTTCGAGAGTGACCTGCCGATGAAATACAACGTAAAGGTCGAGTGGAAGGATTCGAGCGGCAAGACCTTCACCGCGAAGTACCTCCTCGATTGGGAGGCTCACAGGAACCGGATCAACATGTCCCAGAAGACAGTCCATCACCTCTCAATGGCAGCGGAGGACATCGACAAGAGCCTCGAGGGCATCCACGCGGCTGTCGTCAAGATCTCCAATCGCTGAGGGTCTCCACCATCGTCAATGCACGAGATGCAGTACAGTTTCTATCGCGGACAGGAATTACGAGACGCATCTTGAGGCCATCGGAGGCCACTTGGCAGCGTAGGCCGTAAGTGTCCGAGATCGAGCGATCCTGGACAGTACGAATGAGGAGGGGCCGTGGTGGCGAACCGGAGTCTGCGGAACGCGCGCAAGGCGAAGAACGACGAGTTCTACACGATGTACCAGGACATCGAGCGCGAGATGATCGCCTACTGGAACTACAACAAGGATGCGTTCCGAGATAAGGTTGTCCTTTGCCCAGCTGATGACCCCGAGTGGTCCAACTTCCGCAAGTTCTTCGCCGATGTGTTCGACGAGTGGGGTCTGAAGAAGCTCATCTGCACGAGCTATGCGCCGCGCTCGAACCAGGACACTCTCTTCGCGGTGGAGATCCCTGAGGAACGCAATGATCCGAAGTACGACCCCGAGCTTTCCCTAGATCGCGGGCGGGTCCTGATTCTGGAGCGCGAGGATCTCAATGCGGATGGTCATTTCGATCGCCAGGACATGCGCTGGGAGTACCTCGAGGGCGACGGCGATTTCCGCAGCGCCGAGGTCACCGCTCTTCGCGACCAGGCCGACATCGTCGTGACCAACCCGCCCTTCAGCCTGTTCCGCGAGTTCCTGGCCTGGCTGGTTGACGGAGGTGTGCAGTTTTCGATTATCGGCAGCATCAATGCGACGACCTACAAGGAGACGTTCGCGTTGATCAAGGAGAACAAGCTTTGGAAGGGCGCTACGGGAAACTCCTCCGACATGATCTTCCGCGTGCCCGAGGGAGCCGATGTCAAGCCTGCAGACCGGGCCAAGGCCATCAAGATGCTGCGCAAGTCGGGTGGTCAATACGCGGATCTTCCGGACGATGCTAACTTCACACGCTTGGGTAGCTCGTGTTGGTTCACCAACATTGACCATGGCGTCCGCCATGAGTGGATGGAACTCGACACTATGCATCGCAATCGCACGAAGCGAAATGCCAACGCCAAGATCAAGGCGTATGGCTACCCCACTTTTGTCAACTTCGATGCGATCGACGTTGCCGCCACAGCGGGCATCCCGAGTGATTACCCCGGCATCA
>JBOFIQ010000303.1:0-1621 GCA_051650245.1 Propionibacteriaceae bacterium
TGTGGCACGAAAAAGTTACTCGCAACCGGGTTACCGATGGCGACGGTGCTCTTCGCGACGTTACCCGTGGGGTTGATCGTGTTGCCGTTGATGATCTTCCATCAGGCCCAACTCATGGCCTGTTCCACCCTGGCAACCCGCTACGCTCGGGCTAGTTCAGACGCGTAACGTCCGAGGCACGCAGAGCGCCATCAGATCGGTCAGCGTCGAAGCGAAGGTGGGGTTTGCTGCCAAGCGCCCAGTCCGACGCAGCGAATAGACGATGAGATTTGCGCTCACCAGCACGATCATCATGACGCTCGAAATGGTGCAGGCGACGTCATGGCCCAAGATGCCATATCCCAGCCACAGAAATTGCATGGCAACAGCGGCACGGAAGTAACCACCGGAGACGCCGAACAGATCCGCGCAACGGACTAGCTCAAAGAACTGCCCGAGCACCGCAACTGCTTGTGGTAGCAGCATGAATACCGAAAATGCAATGGGCCCAAAAACCAGACGCAGAGCAATACCGATCAAGATCAGCACCGCAGGCCCGGTGAGAAGCTGTATCGGAGTGAGCTGGCGGTCCATGTAGATCAGCCACAAGATCACCCCGGAAAAGATTGCGGTGAACAGGTTGGGAATCACCATAGCGAGGCTGTGTTGCACGAAGCCATGAACAGCCCACACAGTCCCGATACAGGCCCATAACTGCCACGACAATAAGGACACACCAGCCGTAGATCGACTTTGCATGATCCGAAGAAATTGTGGCAATGCGAGCACTGTGCCGCCAACAGCACATAACCAACCGACAACCGCGAACACGGCTCTCCTCAACCCCAGCACGAGCATCCACCACAGATGCCAGAGAAAGACTAACCGGAGCGCTCCTCCACAAAAAACCTGGGGTAAGTTTCAGCGAGCGCTACGCTGCAACCGCGCGGTATAGCGCCCATTGGAGCGGTACAAGCGCAACGGAATCTCGAAGGTTTCCGATAGCCATTTACCCGTGATCGCCTCGCGGATCTCCCCGGCCACAACGACTCGTCCCTCTTTAAGCAGCATCGCATGGGTGTAGCCCTCAGGGATTTCCTCGACGTGATGGGTCACCAAGATTTGTGCAGGAGCAACCGCATCTTGCGCTAGCTCGGCAAGGTTTTGTACTAGTCGTTCGCGGCCAGCAAGATCTAAGCCAGCACCTGGCTCGTCCAAGATCAATAGTTCTGGATCGGTCATGAGCGCTCGGGCGATCTGAACTCGCTTGCGTTCCCCTTCCGATAACGTGCCGAAGGTACGCTCAGCCAGATCAGCGACATGGAACTGTGCCATGAGTTGCAGCGCTTGCTGATGATCGACGTCGTCATATTCCTCACGCCAGCGCCCCATGACACCGTAGGCCGACGAGATCACCACGTCGCGGACCAATTCTGTGCGCGGAATACGCTCGGCTAAGTCAGCAGAGGTCATCCCAATCCGGGGACGCAGCTCAAAGACATCGACGCTACCCAATTCCTCACCCAACAACGACGCACGGCCACTTGTGGGGTGCAACTGCGCCGCCAAAATCTGCATGAGCGTTGTTTTACCAGCCCCATTAGGTCCGATGACGACCCAGCGCTCGTCCTCGTTCACCTGC
>JBOFIQ010000304.1:0-9246 GCA_051650245.1 Propionibacteriaceae bacterium
TCGTTGGAACCCGAAGATGAAGCGTTTCATCTTCACGGAGCGCAATGGCATCTACATCATCGACTTGCAGCAGTCGCTGTCCTACATCGATCGTGCGTACGCCTTCGTCAAGCAGACGGTTTCGCGTGGTGGCCAGATCCTCTTCGTTGGTACCAAGAAGCAGGCTCAGGAGACCATTGCCGAGCAGGCGACCCGCGTTGGCATGCCCTACGTGAACGAGCGTTGGCTGGGCGGCATGCTCACCAACTTCGACACGGTGAGCAAGCGTATCTCGCGCATGAAGGAACTTGAGGCTACTGACTTCGACGACGTCGCTAAGTCGGGCCTGACCAAGAAGGAACTCCTCATGCTTCGTCGTGAGAAGGACAAGCTGCAGAAGACACTGTCGGGTATCCGCGACATGGGCCGCACCCCGCAGGCTGTCTGGATCGTCGACACCAAGAAGGAGCACCTCGCCGTTGACGAGGCCAAGAAGCTCCGTATCCCGATCGTGGGCATCCTTGATACCAACTGTGATCCCGATGAGGTCGATTACGCGATTCCGGGTAACGACGATGCAATCCGTTCGGTTGCGCTGTTGACCCGCATCATCGCCGACGCCGTTGCTGAGGGCCTGATGGAGCGCTCGAAGGGCGCCCAGACCGGTGCTGAGGCTGAGCCGATGCCAGATTGGGAGAAGGAACTCCTCGTCCAGGGCACGGAAAAGGCTGAGTCGGCTGACGAGAAGGCCGAGCAGGCTGTCGAAGCTGCTCCGGCTGACGAGAAGTAACCCACCCACAACAGGCTTTAGGAGCTAACACTCATGGCAATTACTGCTGCTGATGTTCAGAAGCTGCGCCAGGCCACTGGCGCCGGCATGATGGATGCAAAGAAGGCCCTCACTGAGGCCAACGGCGACTTCGACGCTGCGGTGGAAATCCTCCGCGTGTCGGGTCTAGCCAAGGCGGCCAAGCGCTCGGATCGCGATGCAGCTAACGGCATCGTCGCGGCCCAGGGAAAGGCCATCATTCAGCTCGCTGCGGAGACTGACTTCGTTGCGAAGAACGCTGATTTCGTCACGTTGGCCCAGTCGATCGCTGACGCGGTTGACGCAGCCAAGGTTGATGGCCTCGACGCAGCCAAGGCGCTCAAGCTCGGTGACAAGACCATCGAAGAGACGATCTCGGAGTTCTCCGGCAAGATCGGCGAGAAGATGGAACTGGTCAACGCGGCTTACTACGCGGGCACCTCGTACACCTACCTGCACCAGCGCTCACAGGACCTGCCGCCGCAGGTGGCCGTGATGGTGGAGTACACCGGTGGCGATGAGGCTTTCGCGAAGTCGGTTGCAATGCACATCGCGGCGATGAGCCCGATTGCATTGTCGCGTGAGGATATTCCGGCCAAGCTCGTGGAGAACGAGCGTCACGTCGCTGAACTCACGGCTAAGGAAGAGGGTAAGCCGGAGGCGATCATTCCGAAGATCGTCGAGGGCCGTCTCAACAGCTACTTCAAGGACAACTGCCTCTTGGAGCAGGAAGCTTCCTACACCGATGACAAGAAGACTATCGGCCAGTGCGCGAAGGATGCTGGCGCTGAAATTACCCGCTTTGCCCGTTTTGCGGTTGGCGCGTAGGTAGTCGACGACACTTTCCAGTAGAGTGGCGGGAGCGAGAAATCGCGCCCGCCACTTTCTGCTAGAGGAGCCCCAGATGGCACATCGCCGTGTTCTGCTGAAACTGTCCGGTGAGGCATTCGGGGGTGGTTCCCTCGGCGTAGACCCCAACGTTCTCGGTCGTATCTCGGCAGAGATCGCCGGCGTGGTCAATCAAGGCATCGAAGTAGCCATCGTTGTTGGTGGCGGTAACTTCTTCCGTGGTGCAGAACTGCAGCAGCGCGGCATGGACCGTGATCGTGCCGACTACATCGGCATGTTGGGCACAGTAATGAACGCACTGGCTCTCCAAGATTTCTGCGAGAAGCAGGGGACCGCTACGCGGGTCCAAACCGCAATTACTATGGGCCAGGTCGCTGAGCCCTACATTCCGCGTCGAGCCGAGCGTCACCTGGAGAAGGGCCGAGTCGTGATCTTTGGCGCAGGCTCGGGTATGCCGTACTTCTCCACTGATACGGTGGCCGCTCAGCGTGCTCTCGAAATCAACGCAGAACGGCTATTCGTGGCAAAGCAGGGAACCGACGGCGTCTACGACAAGGACCCGAACAAGTTTGCTGATGCTGTCATGTTTGATGAACTCAGCTATGACGAGTTCCTTAACCGCAATCTCAAGATCGCAGACGCGACGGCCATTGCTCTCGCTCGCGATAACAAACTTCCCGTGACTTTCTTCAATCTGGACACCCCGGGCAACATCACCCGGGCACTGTCGGGGGAGAAGATCGGAACGGCGCTGCACGTATAGTCCATCTGCGGTAACGTCACCGTTAGTTCTCGAAAGGCTAAAACCATGATTTCCGATATTCAGTCCGACGCCGAAAAGAAGATGTCGGCCGCTGTCGACTTTGCTAAGGAAGAGTTTGCCGCGATCCGTACCGGTCGTGCGCACCCGGCCATGTTCAACAAGATCATGGTGGATTACTACGGCTCAATGACCCCGCTGCAGACCCTGGCTTCGTTCCAGGTCCCCGAGGCCCGCACCGTACTGGTCGCCCCCTATGACAAGGGTGCTATTAGCGCGATTGAGAAGGCTATCCGTGACTCCGACCTCGGCGTTAATCCGTCTAGCGATGGCAACGTATTGCGTCTTGTCTTGCCGTCATTGACCGAGGACCGTCGTAAGGAATACACCAAGCTGGCTAAGACCAAGGCTGAAGAAGCCCGGATCTCGATTCGCGGTCAGCGTCGTCAGGCCAAGGACGCCATCGACAAGCTCCTCAAGGACAAGGAAATCGGCGAGGACGACGTTACGCGCGCTGAAAAGATTCTCGACGCTGCGACGAAGAAGTTCACGGAGCAGATCGACGAGATTCTTAAGGCCAAGGAAGCTGAGCTTCTCGAGATCTAATGCCAACATCCTCTTCGACTCAGGGTGTAGCCCCGCACGAGAAAACCTCTCGGGCGGGGCGCAACCTACCTGCCGCAATCGCTTCCGGGGTTGTTCTCGTGGGCGCTATCGTGTGCACCCTCTTATGGTGGAACTGGGGCTTCGTCTTACTCGCAGCGCTTTCTCTGGGCGCAGCAACCGTCGAGCTGCACCGCGGGTTAGCGAAGAAGGGCATCTTCACCCCTGTGCTGCCGGTGCTGATCGGGACCGTTGCGACGATTCTTGCCCCATATTGGGTAACGCACCCTATCTTTACCCGAGCACACGAGAACCTGCTTCCAGCGAATACAGTGATCTTGGCATTGCTGGCACTGACGATCTTGGTGTCGTTGACGGTACGACTGGCTCAAGGTACGGCTGGTTATGTGCGTGATGCCTCCGCAACACTGTTCATCATTGGCTACTGTGCAGTTCTTGGCTCAACGATGATCTTGATGCTCAGTGATACTCACGGAACTGCGCGAGTGACGACATTTATCTTGGTCACTGCTGCAAGCGATACAGGCGGCTACATCGCTGGAGTGTTATTCGGCAAACACCCGATGGTTCCAGCAATCAGCCCGAAGAAGTCCTGGGAAGGTTTCGTTGGGTCGGTCATCTTGGCGACGGCTGTGGCTGTGGCGCTGACCTTCATTGCGCTGGATTGACAATGGTGGATAGGCCTCATTCTTGGTCCGGTCTTAGCTGCCGTTGGTACTGCTGGTGATCTCATCGAATCCAGTATTAAACGCGACTTAGGGATCAAGGACATGAGTAACTTCATCCCTGGCCACGGCGGGGTTATGGACCGTCTTGATTCACTCCTAGCTAACGCTCCGGTGGCTTGGTTCCTGCTCTACCTCTTGGTGCCCTAATGACTGATTCTCGTGCCCCGCTACTCGTGCTGACCAAAGCGCGCAGTACGCTCCCACCGCCGCATTGGCTTGATCTTTCCGTCGAAGATCGGCGTGAAGCGGTTATTGCGTTGGGGCAACCGGCCTATCGTGCTGCCCAGGTGAGCAAACATCTCTTTGAAGATTTCCGTCGCCCGCCATCGCAGTGGAGCGATCTTCCTTTGGCTTTACGCAGTCAATTGGAAGCAGACCTGGTGCGCCCGCTCATTACAGAAGTGCAGTCGCTTCGCGCTGACCGCGACACCACCGTCAAGACCTTATGGCGGCTCCATGACGGCTCATTAGTTGAGTCGGTACTTATGCGCTACTCGAACCGCTCAACGCTGTGTGTGAGTTCTCAGGCTGGCTGCGGTATGGATTGCCCTTTCTGCGCGACAGGGCAAGGTGGCTTGCAGCGTAATCTCTCCACCGCAGAAATCCTGGCTCAGGTGCTCGACGGTTTCCGGCGGCTAACCACAGGTGAAGTACCTGGTGGCGACGCTCGGGTGGCGAACGTCGTTTTCATGGGGATGGGGGAGCCACTGGCGAATTACCCGCGTCTGATGGCGGCTATCCGCACGATGCTTGCGCCAAGCCCTACCGGGCTGGGAATGAGTGCGCGAGGTATCACTGTATCGACGGTGGGGCTCGTGCCGCAGATGCGCAAGCTGGCGCTTGAGGGCCTGCCGCTGACCTTGGCGCTGTCGCTCCATGCACCAGCCGATGAGTTGCGCGATGAGATCGTGCCGATGAATACCCACTTCAGCGTCGATGAGGTCTTGGACGCAGCGAAGTTCTACTTTGACCAGACCGGACGACGTATTTCGATTGAGTATGCGCTCATGCGCGACATTAACGATCAGGCTGACAATGCTGAGCTACTTGCGCGACGTCTGATCCAGCGCGGGCGCGGATGGGTGCACGTTAATCTCATTCCGCTCAATCCCACGCCTGGCAGTAAGTGGACTGCGTCACGGCCAGAAGATGAGCGGGCCTTCGTGCGGATTCTGGAGCGCCATGCAGTGCCGGTAACGGTACGCGACACGCGTGGAAGCGATATTGACGGTGCATGTGGCCAGCTCGCAGCAACCGAGCGCCCAGAGTAATACTTTTCGATGAGGGGCTGCCGTGTTCATCACGACAGCCCCTCATCCATTCTTAACCAAGTTTGGGTTTAACCTCAGTGCTGTAGATCGTTTCCAACTTCTTCTTGGTGTCAGCCATCGTCTTGGCGATATCAGCGCCTTGAGCCATGATCTTGTCGATAGCCATACCAATTTCGCGATCCGCACCTGGGAGGAAGACGCGGGCCTGATCTTGAGAGCGGGTATGGGCTAGCTGATCGATTGCCACCTTAGCTTGTGGGCGAGTGGCGAAGAGCTTGCTCAGATCTGACGACTCTCGCACTGGCATGTACCCCGTAGCTTCAGCAAAAGTAGCGGAGTTCTCAGCATCAGTCATGAACTGAATGAGCATCGCGCCAGCGAGTTGCTGTTCTGCCGGGAGATCCTTGGCAATACCTAGCCCTGCGCCACCTGTGGGGCAGACGGGATCGGTGTTCTTCGGGCCGCCTGGGAGGAAGCCGACGCCAACCTCGAAGTTCTGAGCGCCCTTGAGTACACCGACGAGTGAACCCGTCGATTGCGTGATGCACGATGCGATACCGGCACCGAAATCGACAGTATTGTCCTTAGACGAGGTCGCGGCCCATTTCTTCGTCCGAACCGCGTCGCTGAACCAGGAAATACATTCGACCGCTGCTGCAGAATCCAGCGTGATATCCCAACCATGCGAAAGCTCTGCACCCCATCCCCAGAGCTTATTTTGGAGCTGCCAGGAGTCGTAATCCGAGGAAGCCGGCATCATGTAGACCACGGGGGTATCAGGATTAGCCTGGCGTAGTTTGGGTGCCCATTCGGAGAGCTCTTGCCAGGTCTTGGGCGCGCGGTCAGGTAGCCCAGCGGCAGCCCAATGCTTCTTGTTGTAGTAGAACAGCGGGGTAGAGCGGGCGTAGGGGATAGCCCACTGCTTGCCCGAATACTGGTAGTCGGCCAGCAACGTCTTGCGGTAATCATTGGTTGCGAACGAGAGTTTTGCCATGACTGAGTCAAGAGCGATGATCGAGTTATTCGTGAAGTAGCGGAACCACCACACATCAGATAAGACCACGACTGCGGGAAGCGGCTGCTTGCCCTGCTGCGCGGCCTGGAACTTTTGTGCAATCTCTTCGTAGTTCGCACCGGCCGTGACGTGATTGACCTTGATCCCAGTCTTCTCGGTGAACTTGGCAAGCAGCTTGGCTTCACTATCTTTGGACTTACCTGGATGGTTACTCCAGAACGAGATCTCAGTTGCTGGGGTGACGTGTGTCCACTCAATATCAGGGGCCGGGCTGGCGTGATTTTTGCTGGTGCTGGGGCCGCTGCAAGCGCTCAACGTCAAAGCGCTGGCAGCTAGTCCGGTGATGGCGAGGAATGTCCGTCGATTTACGGGCGAAGTTGGCATGAGGGGTGTACCTTTCGTTGCTCTAGTTAGCGACAGAACCTTGGGTGAGGCCAGCGACGATATAGCGCTGGAGGAAAGTGAATAAGATCAAGACCGGCACGATGACGATGACGGCTCCAGCCATCATGACGCCGTAGCTGGAAGCATCTTTTTCGGTAGATTGCAGCAGAGTCAGGCCGACCGGCAAGGTCATACGCTCAGGGTTGTCGACGATGATGAGCGGCCAGATGTAGTCGTTCCATTCATTGACGATGGTGATAAGCGCGACGGTAGCGATACTCGGGATTGAGACGGGTACCGCGATACGCCATAGTCGTTGCCAGTGTCGAGCACCATCGACCTCGGCAGCCTCAAACATGGACCGTGGCAAGGTGAGGAACTGCTGGCGCAGGAGGAAGGTGCCGAAGGCGGTTCCAAGCCCCGGCAAGATGATGCCCCAGAAAGTATTGACCCCGCCCATCGAGGCGATCAGCGTGTAGTTGGGCAAGATCGCAACTTGAGCTGGAACCATGAGCGCGACCAGGATCAAGACGAAGATCACGTTTTTGCCGGGGAACTTACAAAATACCAGTGCATAAGCTGTCGTGATAGCAAGAAACACCTTGCAGCTGGCACCGATGAGCGTCACGATGATCGAGTTACGAAAGAACGTGAGAAACGGTACTTCGTGGAAGGCGCGATCGTAGTTATCCCAGGTGGGATGCTGAGCCAGCAATGTCGGGTTTTGGGTAACGATCTCATTGACGGGTTTGAGCGATGAGCAGACCATCCACAGCAGTGGCAAGGCAACGATTACGGTGCCGAGAAAGAGCGGAAGATACCCTGCAAGAAGTGCGCGACCACGGCGCCTGGTGGTGCTCATGCGTAGTGCACCTTTCGCTGAGTCCAGCGGATCTGCACGATCGTGAGGATGAGCAAGATGAGGAACAAGATCACCGAGATTGCTGCGGAATATCCGGCCCGGTTATAGGAACCGAAGGCTTGCAGATATGCCTCGTAGATCAAGGTGCGGGTTCCGTCGGAGGACGGGGCCATGATCTTGATTAAGTCGAAGGCTTGGAGTGAGGACAAGATCGTCGTGATGAGTAAGAAGAAGGTCGTGGGCGATAACAGCGGCATGGTGACATGCCAGAACGTCTGCCAGCGTCCAGCACCATCGATAGCCGCTGCTTCCTGAATGTCGCGGGGGATTCCTTGTAGGCCAGCAAGGTACACCACGGCGCAGTACCCCAGGTTCTTCCAGACATAGACGATGATGACCATGACTAAGGAGAGCGTGGGGTCTTGGAACCATCGAGGGCTTGTTCCGCCAGCCATGCGAATGAGATAGCCCAAGATGCCAAACATGGGATCAAAGATGAACAGCCAGACCAACCCCACGCCGACGCCCGAGAGAATGTAGGGAGCAAAGATTGAGGCTCGTGCAAAGGTTCGCCCGATAACTTTCTGGTCGAGCGCGAGGGCGAGTAGCAGGCCGATGAGCATGGACCCGGCGACTGTGCAGATGGCAAAGAGGGCCGTATTGGTTAAGACGAGCTTGGCATCGGGGGAGGTGAAGAACTCGACGTAATTGGCAAGGCCAATCGGGTCGGCTTCTGCTGAGCCGAGAGTCCAATGCAAGGTTGAGAAATAGAGGTTGTGGAGCAAAGGGCGATAGACGAACATCGCGATCAACGCCAGGTTTGGAAAGACGAAGGCGAGGAAGATCGCATACTCGCGCAGTTGGCGTCGTCGCCGTGAAGGGGCGCGCGTCAAAGACGGAGGTCGAGTCACAGTGCTCCTTGCACTAGAGGTACCTCATCACTAGATCAGGTCAGCGTGGAACATGGTGGTAACTGCCACACTAGCGGACAGGTTACTCAGCCGCAGATCGGTCGTGACAACTGGCCTGCCCGGCGCGTCAGCAGCTCTCTTAGCGTAGACCCGTTAGCCTTGATTGACCCCCAAGGAGGATGTTGTGAAGATCGACGCACAAAAGTCGACCGGTATCGCTGTAACCAACACGGTTTCCTGTCTCGCTGTGGTTTTTCTCCACTGTTGCGCAGCCTTCTGGGTGTTCCAGCCAACGAAACGTTATGACGTCAATCTTGTAGTCCAGGTATTGGCTCGCTTTGGTGTCCCATGTTTCCTCATGATTACTGGCGCCACGCTGTTTGAGTTTCTCGCTAAATATGACGTAGCAACCTATACGCGTAAGCGCATCACACGGATCGTCGTTCCGTTCTTGTTGTGGAGCGAGATATTTGTTGTGTGGCATCTTGCGATCGGTGTGACATCCTTCGATAGTTGGCGTACTTTCGTCATCCCGTTGCTCAATAACTCAGCTAACGGGGTGTATTGGTACTTCTATTCCGTCTTTGGCATGTACCTCTTTATCCCACTGTTGAGCGCGGCGCTGATTCATATGTCGCAGGAACAGCGGGTCCGGTGGGTTGCCTTCGTTGGAGTCGTATTCTACGTAGTAAATCGGCTCATTCCATTCGCTCGCCAGCATGGTATTGCCGTGACTGACTCGCTGACCCCCACTTTTGGTTTGGGATATTTCGACTTCTGCTGTCTGGGTTACATCCTTGTTGCTGTCGATATTCCCAAACTTTGGCGGCGCGTTCTCTACCTGGCAAGCTGCGTTATGGCAGTTGCACTATTCTGCTGGACACGCCACGAGAACTACGCTGCTGGAAGCAACGTCAATACGTTCTTCCAATACGATTCTTTCCCCGGCGCTGTCATGGCTGCTGCAGTCTTCGTGTTCTTCTTGTACTTCCCATACAAGATCCTTGGTGAGAAGTTCACCTCAGCTATTCGGGCGATGTCAGGCTTGTCATATG
>JBOFIQ010000305.1:0-1205 GCA_051650245.1 Propionibacteriaceae bacterium
CGACGACGACACAGACCGCACCCACGATAGGCGCCCACGACGGTAAGGCAACTTGAGCTGCCACAACAAGCCACACGATGATGCCGACACACAGCGATGCGGCTGCTGCTACGGTCAGCGGCGGCCAGGGAGAAGCCTCACGTAGCTCAGGAATGTAATCAGCGTCATCATCGAGTGCATCCGCACGGTCCCAAGCCTCAAATAAAGTGCTGGGTTCGCCACTGGGAGCGCCCCGGAAGGAGACGGGCTCTTCATCAAATTCATGACGCATCAGTTCGCGGAAGCGACGATCAATGTCGTCATTATCAGCCGGACTCATGGACAGCCTCCAGGACATGGTGAGAGGAAAAGCAGTGACGTCGATGTTGCTGGTGGTGCAGGGTGCGCATGGAGGTCGCGACAATAAAGCAACGACGTCCTCGCATCCCCCACCATCGTAGGCGGTGCTACTAGTCTTAGTGGGGAAAAGTAAGGGGAGTGCATGTGGTACTGGTTATTTAAGTACGCAGCGTTTAGCCCAGTCATCCGGTTGTGTTTGTGGCCGAAGGTTGTCGGGAAGGACAACATTCCAGCATCCGGAGCTGCGGTATTGGCTGCAAATCACCAGAGCGGTTGGGACACCGTGATCTTGCCAGCGATGCTGCACCGGCGCGTCACTTTTCCTGCAAAAGCTGAGCTTTTTGAAAAATCCTGGAAACGTCCAGGGCACTCAGCCATGGCGATCTTCCTGAGCGCGATTGGACAGGTTCCGGTTCAACGTGGCTCGCGTTCATCTTCGGCTGCGCTTGCCGCAGTGCACCAGGTTCTCGACGATGGTGAACTTGTGGGTATCTTCCCCGAGGGAACGCGCTCGCGGACAGGACAGCTCTATCGCGCTCAAACAGGCGTGGCCAAGCTGCTGCTCGACAGTGATGTTCCCCTGATCCCAGTGGGACTCAAGGGGATGGACCGTCGCTTCCCTTTCCGTCCCACGATCATCATCGGGGAGCCAGTGAGCTATAGCGATCTCGTATGGGGCGCCAATGACCACACAGTGCTGCGCTGGGTGGCTGATGACGTGATGGACCAGATTCGTCAACTCAGTGGCAAGACCTATGTTGATCTCTACGGTACGTCGGTGAAGAAGGGCACGGTTGCTGACACAGATATCGCTGCCCAAGCCACTGATGATCCGCATTGGGGCAAACGGCGCCCGGTGCGAAGCG
>JBOFIQ010000306.1:0-1439 GCA_051650245.1 Propionibacteriaceae bacterium
ATCAGTAGCGACATCCGGTAGTTCAACGACGGGAGTTACTGCTTGGAGCTCGCGACGGCTGCTACCAGGTGACCACTGCTCATCCTGCCATGCGCCGACATAAGGTCCGCCACATTCAAAGCTATCGGTGCGCGCGACAATGGGTAGCCCAGTTGCCTCAGCAAGCGGCGCTGCGGTCTCTATCGTACGAATCATCAATGAGCTATAGAGATGCGTAGGGCGGGGGATACCGCGCTGTCCCAAGATTTCTGCAAGTTTGCGTGCCTGAACATGGCCTAGATCTGTTAATCGCGGGTCGCTAACGCGTCCAACAGCTTCTCCAGTATCCGCATGGAGCTTGTTATTGGTTGATTGTCCGTGGCGGATGAGGAGGAGTTGCATGGGCCGAGGCTATCAGAACGAGCCAGAGGGCATAGCGACTAACTCGCCATGCCCTCTGGCTGGAAGGTCTTGGTTAGACGGTGGTCTTACCGTCAGCAAGATCATGAAGTAGCTGACACGGGGCAATATCAGGTGCGCCTGGTTCTGCGGCAAAGCGCACCAGAGCATCACGAACTACTGCTGGAGTCAGTGCAGCAAGCTGCTCGAAGGGCTTAGGCATGCGACATCCTAAAGCCATACCAGTATCAATCTGATCTGGAGTGGCATATCCGTCCTCGACCATGCGAACTGCCTCGCCCAGGTAACACGCCAACAATCGCAGCTCGACTTCGTCATTGCGTGCACGTGGTGCGGTCGGGATAGGACCTGCGTAATCACTACCGTCATAGGCATAGAAGCCACGTCCGGTCTTTCGCCCGAGGTCTTTCTTCTCACAGAGTTCACGGAGAAGTGTGGCAGGCTGATGTAGCGCGCGTCCGCTCGACATCATGCGGTCCATAATGGCCAGGTTCACGTCGTTACCGATGAGATCAGCAAGAGTGAGCGGTCCCATCGGGTTACCGGCGGCAACGAGGGCCTCATCCATCGCTTCGCGGGTAGCGAAACCTTGGGCATAAAGATTAATCGCATCGTTGAGGTAGGTGATGAGAAGCGCGTTGACAACGAATCCTGCTCGATCACCGATCACGATTGGGGTCTTGCCTAAGGTTGCCAATAGCTCAAGAGCTACCTCTTGGGTCTCAGGCGCGGTGTGCTTGGTCACAATGACCTCAACGAGCTTTTGAACCGGAGCCGGATTGAAGAAATGGATACCAATAACGCGGCTCGGATCAGCAACTGTTTCGGCGATATCGGTCACCGATAGCGAGGAGGTATTGGTCGCCAAGATCGCGTGGGGAGCAGCCTGCTCTAGCGCAGTGAAAAGCTGTTCCTTGACTGTTGGATCTTCGAACGCTGCTTCAACGATCAGACTGCAATCATGGGCGTCAGCGTAGTCAGTGGTGAAGGTAATCTGGCCCACCAAAGCCTCGGCCTGCTCTTGGGTCAGTTTGCCTTTG
>JBOFIQ010000307.1:0-5955 GCA_051650245.1 Propionibacteriaceae bacterium
CGTCGCTGGCATTGGGGGCTATGGCAACTGCCTTGGGCTGCCCAATATCGGCGGTGAAGTTGTTTTTGACGCCTGCTACGCGTCAAACCCGCTCGTGAATGCGCTGTGTGTGGGCGTTCTTAAACATGAAGATCTCCAATTTGCTCACGCAGAGGGTGTAGGCAACAAGGTCATCATGTACGGTGCTGCAACTGGTGGCGACGGTATCGGCGGGGCGTCCGTACTCGCGTCAGAGACGTTTACCGAAACTGGCCCTACGAAGCGGCCAAGCGTGCAGGTGGGCGATCCCTTCATGGAAAAGCTCCTCATCGAATGCACCTTGGAACTCTTCCAAGCCGGTGTGGTGGAAGCGCTTCAAGACTTTGGTGCTGCCGGTATTTCGTGCGCGACATCGGAGCTCGCGTCCACTGGCTCTGGCGGTATGCACGTCGAGCTAGATCTCGTCCCGCTGCGTGATTCGACGCTCTCGCCTGAGGAGATCCTCATGAGCGAGTCGCAAGAGCGCATGATGGCGATTGTGGAGCCAGCTAAGGTCGAACAATTTATGGCGATTTGTGCCAAGTGGGACGTGCTGGCAACGGTTGTTGGAGAAGTGACCGATGGTGACCGGCTCCATATCGACTGGCATGGTGAGCGCATCGTCGATGTTGATCCTAAAACGGTGGCCGTGGATAGCCCGGTTTATGATCGTCCGGCGGCTCGACCAGACTGGATTGATGCAGTCAATGCTGATTCAGCCAATGCCTTGCCACGGGCGACATCGATCGAGGAACTGCGCCAGCAGGTCATTGACGTTGTAACGTCACCCAATCTTGCCGACAAGTCCTGGATTACGAACCAATATGACCGCTATGTCCGGGGTGGCTCAGCGCTGACACAGCCAGAAAACTCTGGCATGTTGCGTATCGATGAGCAGACAAATCTCGGTATTGCGTTGTCGTGTGACGGAAATGGGCGTTACACCTTCCTCAACCCATATCTGGGTGCGCAGCTGGCGCTCGCGGAGGCGTACCGCAATGTCGCGACAACGGGCGCTGAGCCGGTTGCAGTGACGGACTGTCTGAACTTTGGCTCGCCAGAAGACCCCGAGATCATGTGGCAGTTCATTGAGGCGATTCGGGGCTTGGTAGATGCGTGCCAGGAGCTGGGTGTACCCGTCACCGGTGGCAACGTCTCGTTCTACAACAAGACAGGCGAGCAGTCGATCTTGCCAACACCAGTTATTGGGGTTTTGGGCGTTATCGACGATGTTCGTCAGCACTCGCAACTAGGGTTCACTACCGAAGGCGACATTGTGGTGTTGCTAGGCGAGACCCGGGAGGACCTTTCAGCAACGGTCTGGGAGGACGTCTGTCATGACCATCACTTGGGTGGTATGCCGCCGTCGCTGGACCTTCAGCATGAGGTGCGGTTAGGCAAACTTTTGCAGGCTGGGGTACAGCAGGGGTTGCTCTGTTCGGCCCATGACCTATCTGAGGGCGGCCTTATCCAGGCGCTGGTGGAATCGTGCTTCCGTCGTGGCATGGGAGCTAAAGTTGCGCTTCCCAGCGGCGATCTCACGGTGCAGCTCTTTGCTGAGACAGCAGGTCGAGTGTTGGTGTCGGTAGCGGCAGAGCGTGTGGCTGAGCTAGAACAGCTTGCCGCGCAGCATGAGGTGCCGTTGCAGGTTCTTGGTGTTGTTTCCGCTGAGCAACAGCTCAGTTTTGCTGGCCAGTTTGACCTGGATTTGGTGGAGCTGAAGGCACAATGGCAGCGCACAATCCCCGAGGCTCTGGGCCTCTAAACATAGGCAACACAGCAATCTTGTTACAAGGTATTGACACAAGGATATGTAAGCCCCACTCTTGTACTAAGTGATAGGTACAAGGTGGGTGGAGATGAGCAGTTTTTTATTTGTTCTTGGACTAGTACTGGTTCTAGCACTTGGCTGCTCGCTAGTGGGAGCCGTAAAAGATAAGAGCCCCGATCGGGCTGAGCGAATTGTCAAAGGTCTTGTGCGAATGTCCTACGTCGGGATGTTCTTTGCGGCTTGGCTATGGAGCGAGGGCAAGTTCAGCCCAATGCATCTATGGGTCTTTGCGTTGATCGTGATGCTCGGTATTTTGGGGTTGCAACTAGTGCTCTCTCGGCGGTCGGGGCCGCGCTCGGCGAGCCTAGCGCCACGACGATTACTGGATTTAGCGCCATGGTGGCTCTGGGTATGGTCGGGGGTAAGCCTTGGGCTGGCAGCCATGATCTTTTCGCAGCGACCAATGGCACACCGGGCATGGTACGGCGTAGCACTACTTGTCTTTATTGCTATCGCAGGAGCTGCCTTAGTGCTTGTTCAACAGCGTCCAGCATTTGGTAGTACAGATGAAGAGCTGAGGATAGATGAGGTTAAACGTCGAGATAGTGCAGGGGAAGTTCTTGCCGTGCTCGTTGTTGTCATCGGGGTGTTGTGTACCGGCATAACACACTGGATTGATTGGGCCATGCTCTGCAATATCGTGGTGATGTTCCTTGTGGTCGGCTACAGAACAAGGCTCGGCCAATGATTTTGATCGCAATCGATGCTGACGACTTCACGCCGCCATACGAACAAATCCGGCGTCAGATCGAGAACTACGTCATGACTGGTGAGCTACATGCGGGGCAACGTCTGCCCACGGTACGTCAGCTTGCCCGAGATCTGGGCCTTGCCATGGGGACGGTAGCCAGAGCGTACAAGGAGCTCGAAGTTGCTGGGGTCATTACTACTGCTCGGGGGGCGGGGACGACAATTTCCGTGAACCCTACGACGTCTGGTGCTCGTGAGCAGAGCTTCCAACGATTGACCGCAACATTTATTGCCAACATGCGCAAATTAGGGGCTAGTGACGATGAAATCTCGCGTTATTGTGACGCTGAGCTGGGGCTATAGAGAGTAGCTGGCTGCATGTGGACAAGGACAAAACGGTCTTATGGCTGCCGGGTGTTTGGTTCCAAGGGCGACTAGATACACTCATCGCGTGAGTGGTGACGGTCGTCTGACACAAGATCTCAACCCCCAAGACCAGGGCCCCCAGGATTCCTGCGGTGTTTTTGGTGTGTGGGCACCCGAAGAAGAGGTGGCCAAACTTACCTATTTTGGTTTGTATAGCCTCCAACATCGTGGCCAAGAATCTGCAGGTATTGCGACCTCGGATGGAAAACGTATCCTCGTTTTCAAAGATATGGGCTTGGTCGCCCAGGTATTTGATGAGCCGACGTTAGCGTCGCTGACGGGACATATCGCGGTCGGGCATACGCGCTACTCAACGACGGGTGCTTCCCACTGGAATAACGCTCAGCCGGTCTACAAAGCAACTATTGCCGGCGGGCTGGCCTTGGCCCATAACGGAAATCTCACTAACGTCGCAGAACTGGCTGAACTTCTGGCGCAACGCTGTGGTGCAACAGCGGCTCCTGGGGCCCTCCACGCCAGCAATGACACCGATGTGCTCACCTCGCTACTTGCAGGCACTGATCGGCCACCAGACGACGTTGCTGCTGAGATCCTGCCGCGAGTGCGGGGCGCTTTCAGCGTGGTCTTTATGACCGAGAACACCCTCTACGCTGCTCGTGACCCTCAAGGAATTAGGCCACTGGTCCTGGGGCGTCTGGCTCATGGCTGGGTCGTGGCATCAGAAACGGCAGCTCTCGATATTGTGGGTGCCAGTTTCGTGCGCGAAGTTGAGCCGGGCGAAATGCTCATCATTGACGAAGCAGGTTTGAGAACGCGACGTTTCGCTGAAGCCAAACCCAAAGGCTGCATCTTTGAATATGTCTACCTAGCGCGACCGGATACGATCATTTCCGGTCGCCGCGTCCATACAGCGCGGGTCGAGGTTGGCCGGATCTTGGCCCAAGAACACCCAGTCGAGGCGGACCTTGTTATTCCGACTCCAGAATCGGGTACGCCCGCAGCCGTTGGCTATGCCCAAGGCTCAGGCATCCCATATGGCATGGGGTTTGTGAAGAATGCCTATGTGGGACGAACGTTCATCCAGCCGTCACAAACTATTCGTCAGCTTGGTATCCGGCTCAAACTCAATCCGCTTCGGGACGTGATCGAGGGCCAGCGGCTCGTCGTCGTCGATGATTCCATCGTGCGCGGTAATACCCAGCGCCAGATCGTGGCGATGTTGCGCGACGCAGGCGCGAAGGAAGTCCACGTTCGGATCAGTTCCCCGGCAGTGTTGTGGCCCTGCTTCTACGGTATTGATTTTGCAACCCGTGACGAGTTACTGGCCCCTGGCTTATCGATGGAGGAGATTTGCGACTCCATTGGTGCGGATTCGCTGGGCTATATCTCACTTGATGGTTTGATCCAGGCGACGAGCCAGAGCAAAGACGAACTCTGCCGGGCCTGTTTCGATGGTGAATACCCGGTACGAGTACCCCTGAGCGCTGCCCAGACCATGAACTTAACCCAACCCGAGGAGTAGGCCCCATGTCCCACGATTCTGCATATGCCCAGGCTGGCGTTGACATCGTCGCTGCTGATAAATCGGTCGAACTCATCAAGCAGTGGGTCGGCAAAACGAAGCGCACTGAGGTTTTAGGTGGCTTGGGCGGTTTTGCCGGGCTTTTTGACGCGTCAGCGCTCAAGAATTACCGCCACCCAGTGCTCGCGACGTCGACTGATGGCGTTGGTACGAAGGTGGCGATTGCCCAGGCAATGGATATCCACGACACCATCGGGTTCGACTTGGTCGGCATGGTCGTCGACGATCTGGTGGTGGTCGGTGCAGAGCCACTCTTCATGACCGATTACATCTGCTGTGGCGCATTGAACCCGCAACGGATCGAAGCCATCGTGAAAGGTATTTCGCTGGCCTGTGTGGAGGCCGGGTGCGCGCTTGTTGGTGGGGAAACTGCTGAGCACCCAGGGCTGCTTCACGACGATGAATACGACATTGCGGGGGCAACGACGGGAGTTGTGGAACTCGACGCCATGCTAGGCCCTGACCGGGTACGCCCTGGCGATGTAGTGCTCGCTATCGCGGCTTCTGGGCTTCACTCCAACGGATACTCGCTGGTTCGCCATATCGTGGCCGGTCAGGGATGGTCCTATGACCGTCAGATGGCGGAGTTTGGTCGGACGTTAGGGGAAGAACTTCTCGTCCCGACGCGGATTTATGCCAAGGCCTGTTTGGCGCTGGCTCGTGAGCTGGAACTTCATGCGATGTGCCATGTGACCGGTGGAGGCTTGGCTAATAACCTCATGCGCGTGCTGCCGAGCAATGTCGCGGTCACAATTGAGCGCTCGACGTGGCAACCGGCACCAGTTTTCACGGTGCTACAAGAGGCGGGCAAGGTTTCTCATCCCGATATTGAGGCGACTCTCAATATGGGCGTCGGCATGGTCGTCATTCTTCCTGAAACAGAGATTGCCAAGGCCCAGTACCTCCTGGCGGGCTACGACATGGAGTCGTGGATGTGCGGCCATGTTATGCCTGCACAGGGTGCTCAAGGAGGCGTAGTGACGCTGGTTGGCTCGCATTGTGGCTAGCCTTAATTGCTCGTGTGCCGACGGTGAAGTAATCTAGGGCCACGACATATTCCAGTGCGGTGATGCCGCGTATTGACAGCGAGGGGGTCGACCCAATGGGGCGCGGCCGTGCAAAAGCGAAGCAGACCAAGGTCGCTCGCGATCTTAAGTACCGTTCCGTGGATACGGATTTTGCATCGCTAGAGCGGGAGCTCAGCAGCAGTTCAGGGGAGGAAATCCCTGAGCAGTATGCAGAGCTTGCCGATCAGTACGCAGATTACGACGACGATTACGCCGGTGACCTTGAGTCATCCGACGATCGCGCGTAACTGACTTTTCTTCAACGACGCCTGGCGACCCCAGGCGTCGTTGTGTTGCCATCTAAGCCTGGGTAGTTGCATCTATTACTACATGGGGGCAACAAAAAAGCCCGCTGCTGCGGGCTAGATAAATAATGGTGG
>JBOFIQ010000308.1:0-2316 GCA_051650245.1 Propionibacteriaceae bacterium
CGCGGTTGATTGAGGTTGATCGCCAGTTGTAGGTTTGTACGGAATTGCGTCAAAAGGTCAGCTACCGGCGCTGCTGCGGTGAAGGGGGCGCCCCCCGACGTTCCCGTTGCGCTCGTCATTCCCAGCGCCTTATGCCCAATGAGCATGGCACCGCCAGAGTCTCCATTAGCGGCCTTGAGTGCAGCACCCACCGACCACACATATCGGGTATCTGTCGAACTTTCTTTTACCGCCACATAGCCGATGTAGTTCACCAGACCGCACTGCCACCCTGTCGCACGCCCCGAACGGCACGCTGTGTGCCCAAGAGCAGTTTGTGGATCAGCGATGTAACCCGTGATCGGCAATTGCCCACCGTTTTGCCACGTCGTGGCCTGATTTGGATAGGTGTAGTTCCCATTCAAGAGGATGGTGGCCACATCAGAACCAAATGTATTGGGCTTATTGCCACCAAAGCTGCCCCAGTCGTAGGAACCGACTGGCCCCCCGGCTACCGTCTGTTTGCCGGGGCCGCCAACTACCGGCTCTTTAGCGATACTCGTGGGGACCAAAGCCCCGACATTGCCATCCCAGCAATGCCCCGCCGTTGACATGTACTTTGTGCCAACCTCGTTTTGCAGCAAGAAACCAGCCGAACACACCGTATTCGATGACTGAAAACCTTGGCCAGAATAGAACTCTTGGTCAGAAGACGGCTGGGCCGGTCCACCTGATTCCTTGACCGTGATTCCGGTGAACTGCTGCGCAAAAGCCCGTGGCGACAACCCGGTCTTACTCGTGGCCTTGGAAGTATCTGCTCCATTGACCAAGATGACGTAACCATCAGCATCGAGCCCCACGCCTAGCAGTCCAGCATTCCCCACCTGCTCCAGATAGAGCGTGAGCAAGTTCTCTGCACTACCGACCCGGGGATCAAGCTGTCGCGCCACAAGAGCAATGCCATGTGCTTGCGCAACAGCCTGTGCCTGAGGATCGCGTGATTGCAGTTGGAGCGCCCCATCAACGACAACAGTGCGTCCAGAAATCCCTTGCTGAGCCAAGACGGTATTGATCTGCGCTGCCTGCGTTGTCACAGCCGCTTGCTGGGTGAATTGCTCAACCGTCATGGACGTATCACGCTGTAGCGCCGCCGCCAATCCGTCAGGAGTAGTTGGTGATGTCAGCGGCAATGCTGCTACGTGCGTAACGGCATGTGGCGTCGGTGCGGCGGAAGCAGGCACCGTAGCGATACTCGTCGAGGCAACAGTGAGTGCCGCCAAAACAAGCGCAGTGTGACGAGGAAGGACCATAAAACAACTCCCAGCATGGATCATGAGTTACTTGAGCATACGCAACCAGAACATTGCTATGGACAAAATGCACAGCGGTGCCGGTGAGATCACTCTCACCGACACCACAGATTCAGCAACCTTTTAGGCTCAGAACTTATCGCTGGGCTGGTACATACCCCACACATCGCGCAGTGCATTACACACTTCGCCTACCGTGGCGCAGGCCTTCAGCGCTTCTTTCATCGGGTACAACAAGTTCTCCGTGCCCACAGCAGCTTCCTTAACCTTCGCCAAAGCAGCTTCGACGGCGGCATTGTCGCGACGCGAACGCAGATCAGCGAGACGCTGTTGCTGCTGAGCGCCAATCGTCGGATCAACGCGCAGCGGTTCATAGGCCTCTTCTTGCTCGACCTGGAACTTATTGACACCCACGACGATGCGCTCACCGGAATCAACCTGCTTGGCATAACGGTAAGCCGACTGCTCGATCTCAGACTTCTGGAAGCCCTGCTCGATGCCCTTGACTGCACCGCCCATCTCCTCGATCTGATCGATGAGCTTGCGCGCCTCGGCCTCGATCTGATCGGTCAGCGTTTCGACGACATACGAGCCAGCCCACGGGTCCACCGTCTTGCAGACATCAGATTCGTACGCAATGACCTGCTGGGTGCGCAGCGCCAAACGAGCCGCCTTCTGCGTCGGCAACGCGATAGCCTCATCGAAGGAGTTGGTGTGCAGCGACTGCGTGCCACCCATGGTTGCCGCGAGCGCCTGGATCGCGACACGCACCATATTGACCTCTGGCTGCTGGGCGGTCAGCTGAACGCCTGCCGTCTGCGTGTGGAAACGCAGCATCTGCGACTTCGGGTTCTTCGCACCGAAGGTATCGCGCATGATCGACGCCCAGAGACGACGAGCTGCACGGAACTTCGCGACCTCTTCGACAATCGTCGTACGCGACACGAAGAAGAACGACAGACGGGGAGCGAAGTCATCGACGTCGAGACCTGCCTTCATCGCTGCCCGAACATAGGCCATGCCGTCA
>JBOFIQ010000309.1:0-1004 GCA_051650245.1 Propionibacteriaceae bacterium
CTTGTGACCCAGCCATGCCCACTTTTCGTGCCCTATGTCGAGAAGGGGATGACGTCGGGTCCAGAGCTGGAGCGTATCGCCAGAGATTACTTAGCCACGATTCAGCAGGCTGAGTGTGACACGCTCATTCTTGGCTGTACGCACTATCCGTTGCTGGAAGGGCTCATCTCCTATGTGCTCGATGACGGCGTCACCTTAGTGACCAGCTCAGAGGCATGTGCGGCAGAGACCTATCGCACATTGGTGCGGGCAGGATTAACCCATAACGAGCCACGGAAAACATCGCGTCGGTTCCTTACGACGGGTGATCCGGTTCGCTTTGAATTGCTGGCACAGCGCCTATTCTCGGGCTGGGTAAGTGGAGTCGAGGGCGTCACTGTTCCTGCCCGTCGCGACGCGTAAGCCAAGAATTGTCGGTGGCCTCAACTAGGCTTGAGCCATGACTTCTCGTATCGACGCCCGCGCATTAGATCAGCTTCGTGATATTCGGATTACTCGGCATTGGCTTGACCATGCAGAAGGCTCTTGCCTGGTCGAATACGGCAAAACCCGAGTTCTGGTTGCCGCTAGCGTAACTGAAGGCGTACCGCGTTGGCGTAAGGGCAGCGGTCTTGGGTGGGTGACATCGGAATACGAGATGCTCCCACGCGCTACGAATACCCGTAATGACCGGGAGTCTCGCAAGGGCAAGGTTAGTGGACGTACCCACGAGATTTCGCGTCTGATCGGGCGTAGTTTGCGTGCGGTCATTGATGACAAAGCACTTGGTGAGAACACCATCGTCATTGACTGCGACGTCTTGCAGGCCGATGGTGGTACTCGCACTGCTGCGATTACGGGTGCCTATGTGGCATTGGCTGATGCGGTGGAGTGGTTGCGGGAGCGTTCTTTGTTGAAAGGCGAGCCGCTTAAAGATTCGGTTGCAGCGGTATCGGTGGGCATCATTGATGGTCTTGCCATGCTGGATCTGGCCTATGAGGAAGACTCTCGCGCTGAAGTCGATA
>JBOFIQ010000310.1:0-5844 GCA_051650245.1 Propionibacteriaceae bacterium
GCAATCGTTGCGGGCCTGTACCGCTGGGTCACGATGGTATCGAAGGCCACTGATAAAGCTATCGCCAATAAATAAAACTCAATAAACAAAACAGTGGTGCTCCTTGGTCATCCAAGGAGCACCACTGCTATGTGGCGACGTTAGTCGAGGCTGGACGCAATGATCGGTGCGGCAGCAAGTAGGCCGACAATCGGGACCCCGACGGCGGCGACCAGAAGTGAAACGAAAACTGTCATGTAATAAGAGTGCCGCGCCATGTGGTCTGCCACATCGGAGCGACGTCTTGACCTACTTCAGACCCCAGACATAAGGGAATCCCCGGAGTTAATACTCCGGGGATATACGCGGCGAGGGTGGGATTTGAACCCACGGATCTTTCGATCGGCCGCTTTCAAGGCGGCTGCACTCGGCCACTATGCGACCTCGCCCTACGACTAATCCTAGCCGATTGTGCTGGGTGAGTGCGTCCACGTCAGTGTTAACTCACCCAGCGGCACCACATTACGCGACCAAAACGATCTTGCCGACGTTATCTCCACTCGCCAACTGCTGATGTGCAAGGGCTGCCTGGGCCAGCGGAATCCTGGTCTCCATAGGCAAGCTCAACTGCCCTTGGCTATACATCGGCCAGACCTCACGCTCAACACGCTGCGCAATAGCGGCCTTCTGCTCCGCCGGGCGGAAACGCAGCCCGGTAGCAGTCATCGTCGCCCGCTTAGACAACAGCAGGTTCAGATCCAGCTCACCCTTACGCCCACCTTGAAGTCCGATGGTGCAGATCCGCCCCTCGGTCGCGAGCGCGCGGAGGTTCGACTCAAGATATTTTGCGCCCATGATGTCGAGAATCTGGTGCACTCCTTGGCCAGCCGTCGCCGTCTTAATCTCAGCCAACCAGTCCTCGTGGTAATCGATGGACAGATCAGCGCCCAGCTCGCGAGCGATCTGGCATTTATGTGCAGAACCTGCTGTCGTGGCAACCCAGGCGCCGCGCGCATGAGCGTATTGAATAGCAAAGGCACCGATACCGCCAGCACCGCCGTGGACTAAGAATCGCACTCCCGGCGCGAGAAAATCACCCATATTGGACACGACGGTCGCGGCCACCTCAATCAGTCCAGCAGCACTCACGAGATCAACACCGGCGGGCGGATGCACACACTGACCGGCTGCAACAACGACATATTCGGCGTAGCCGCCACCAGCAAGGAGCGCGACACAAGGATCGCCAACAGACCAGCCTGTTACCTGCGGGCCAACTGCTGCCACAGTGCCAGATACCTCCAGCCCGAGCAGCTCAGAGGTGCCCTTGGGCGGCGGATAATGCCCAGCTGCCTGGAGTAGATCAGCGCGATTAACCCCGACCCCAACAGTTGTGATGAGAACTTCGCCCTCGCCGGGAACCGGAGTCTCTACGTCCTCATAGGACAACACTTCCGGGCCACCAGCCCCATGGCACACGATTGCCTTCATGGCTTTGATCGTAGTGGGGAGCCGATGGCCCGGAAGCGAATTAGTCAGGGTTACTTGTGACCAAGCGCCTGCGTATGGGTGTCGTCCTCGTGAATGTGCTTGCGGCACAGCATGTATCCAACACCGAGAATGGCAAACCAGATAGGAGCTACCAGGAGTGCATTGCGGGTGTCATCCTCACGCGTAAGCACGTAGATACAGAAGGCGAAGAACGCCAGCGTGAGGTACGACAACACCACGCCGCCCTTGAATGGGTAGACCGACTTACCGTGAGCTTCGGGGCGCTTCTTGCGGTAGACGAGGTAGCTCACCATGATCATCGACCACAAGAACAAGAACAGCACCGCCGAAACAGTCGTCACTACGGTGAATGCTGCCATGATCGACTCGCTCGCGGCTAGGAGCAGAGAACTCAAGATAAGGATGATTGTGAGAACGAGACCTAGGTATGGAACACCTTGTTTGGTGAGCTTGCCGAAAGGCTTTGCGGCCATTCCCTTATGCGATAGGCCGTAGAGCATACGTGAGGTTGAGTAGACCCCCGAGTTTGCCGACGAGGATGCCGACGTCAGCACGACGAAGTTCATCACGGATGCAGCAGCAGCGAAGCCAACCAGGCCAAAGAGGTTCACGAATGGTGAAACAGACGGGTCGAGCTTGTCCCATGGAGTCACCGTCATGATGGCAAGCAGGGCGCCAATGTAGAAGATGAGAACTCGGACAGGCACCTGGTTAATAGCCTTCGGCAAGGTCTTGGTCGGGTCTTTGGTCTCAGCGGCTGTCGTACCGATGAGCTCAATACCGACGTAGGCGAAGATCGCGATCTGGAAACCAGCAAGGAAGCCGTCGAGCCCGTGCGGGAAGAAGCCACCGTAGTTCCAGACATTGGCGACGGTGGAGTGGTAATCCGCGCCCTTGGGCTGGAAAGCGATGACTGCTAGGACGAGGCCAAGCACGATCAGCGAGACGATAGCAATGATCTTGATGAGTGCGAACCAGAACTCCAACTCGCCGAAGAGCTTCACCGTAAGCAAGTTGAGGATCAAAATCAGCACGAACGTCGCAACGGACAAGACAATTGCCCAGGTCTTGTCGTGGGTCCAATATTGCCAATAACCCGTGACGGCAATGATGTCGGCCATGCCTGTCACAACCCAGCTCAGCCAGTAGGTCCAGCCGGTGAAGAAGGCAGCCCAGGGGCCGAGGAACTCCCCAGCAAAGTCTTGGAATGACTTGTAATTCAGGTTGTGCAGGAGCAGCTCACCCATCGCCCGCATCATGAAGAACAAGAAGATGCCGATGATGAGATAGACAAGCAGAATGGACGGACCGGCGACGCTAATCGTCTTGCCGGACCCCATGAATAGGCCGGTGCCGATGGCGCCGCCGATAGCAATGAGCTGAATATGACGGTTGCTCAGGCTGCGTTGGAGCGAGCCTTCACCGTCTGTCGTATCAATGGGAGGAAGTTCAGCGGGAGAAGACATCTCAGGGACTCCTTCTAGGGACAGATCAAAAATTCGGTTGCCTGTTTCTATCTGAGATTTACTGCCCACGGAAGGGTTTTTGCAGAATTGATTCACAATCGTTCTTATTCTACAGAAAAGAAATCTTGTAGTTGCCTAGCGCTCTGGTGGCGGGCAGCCGGTGAACTTAGCGCAGATGGCGATACTTTGCAAAAAGGTATAGGCCTGGCTGGCTAACGTCGGAATGCATGCATAGTTTTCATTGCCACTGGCAACCCAGCGTTGTAGCCACGGTAAAGCAACGACAGTGGTAGATCGAAGGAACCAGCCAGCGTCGTCGTATGGCCAGCAAAACCTTTCTTGAAAGAACTAACCCCATCGCCTAGGAGCCCATTGAGGTCATAGCGGGTGACCCCTGCTGCAATCAGCTCATGGGCCATGGCGAGTTTTAAGCCGTAGTTCGCAAAGAGTTCCTGGCCGCGTGTGGTCGAACCACCGTAAAGATCGAGTGATGTTGTTGTGGAAAAGACATCCCACAAGAATGCACAAGGCTCATTGTCGGCGTAGGCGGCGAGCAAGCAGCTTCGCACACCATAGGCGCTGGCAATGTCGAGGTAGTAATCATCGCTATGGATACCGAAATTAGCCCGATCAGCCGTCTCCCGATAGACCGCTAACACGCGACGAATCTCTGCTTCGTCGGTAACGCGACGATACTCCAGATCAGGATTCTTGCTGGCTTTGCGAACGTAATACCGGGTCTTCTTTGCCATCCCCGCAAGGAAAGCCTCTTCGCCGCTACCAAGATCAATGACGAGTGTTTCTTTCATCAAGATCGGCATAGCGCTGGGGCGGAATCGTTCGGCATGAGGCAACTGTTCGCTGTCTGGTTCGAGCATGAGAACCGTGCCGCGACGTTGGGCTTTGACGTAGCTGGCGAGGACGTCGATGACCTCGTCTCCACGACCCTCGATCCAGAATGGTCCGCGGGGGGCATAGCGCACGGCCTGCTTGGGGAGTTTCAATGAACGGTCGAGTAACTGCATGCCACCGATCACCCCAGCGCCATCAACGACGAGTAGTCGCTGTGCTGACCAGCCATGCTTGGCTTTGACCTCGCCCCAGCCCCAGAGCTGTAGCGGGTGGCCACCGCAGGCATCGACGTGGGTATCCCACTCGTGGCGATCAAGGCACACGCGAACCGAAGTCATGACGGCAGTCTACTGAGCCATAGCCTGGTAGAACGAGAAATTTTGTGGCGAGTGCCGCAAAATTAGCTGGTCCAGGCCCGCCACAGCGCGGCATATTCCCCGTTGTGCGCCATAAGTTCCTCATGCGAACCAAGCTCGGCGATCTGACCCTCAATCACGACAGCAATCCGATCCGCGTCATGGGCAGTATGAAGCCGGTGCGCGATAGCGATCACTGTTCGCCCGCTGAGCAAGGCGTGCATCGACCCCTCGAGATGGCGTGCGGTCTTGGGGTCAATGAGCGACGTAGCCTCGTCCAAGATCAAGGTATGGGGATCAGCGATGACGAGTCGCGCCAATGCAATCTGTTGTGCCTGCGCCGGAGTCAGTTGCTGGTTACCAGAGCCAACCAGAGTGTCGAGCCCCTGCGGCAGACGCTCCACCCACCCCAACGCTTCAACCGTTGCCAGCGCCTCACGCACCTGAGCATCGGCAGCAGCACCGCTGAGCTCTTGATCACGCGCCAAAATGATGTTGTCGCGAACCGTCCCGACGAAGATGTGGTGCTCCTGCGTCACCAATGCCACTTCCCGACGTAACTGTTCTAACGGCAAGTCCATGACATCGACGTCGCCGATAAGAACCCGGCCAGTACGTGGTCGGTTAATACCAGCGATGAGCCGTCCCAGCGTCGATTTACCCGACCCAGAGGGGCCGACGATGGCAAGTCGCTCGCCAGGTCGCAGTGTGAGATCGATACCGTGGAGGACATCAGTACCTTCGCGGTAGGCGAAGCGAAGATCCTCAATAGTGATGGTGGTACCGCGCGGCTGGACCGCCAGCGGTGTGCGATCAACTGGAACCTCAGCAATACCAATCAATCGCGCGGTCGAGGCGAAACCAACCTGAGCGTTATCGACGGTTTGGATCAGTCGGTCGAGCGGTCCAATGAGCTGTTGGCTGTAGAGCAACGCAGTCGTGATCTGGCCAACCGTTACCCACCCATGCTGGTAGCCCAGGCCACCAAGCACGATGATCAGCACGAGCGGACCGTTAAAAGATAGATCCGACATAGCGAACAAGATATTGCGAAGTGACAAGGTATAACGCTCGGCCTGGCCAGAGTCTTCTTGGTCATCGTCGGTTTGATTACGTCGCTGTGTTTGTAGCCCCAAAGCTTCAATACTGCGCACACCTTCGACCGTTTCCGAGACCGTAGTATTCGTGACCGAATAGGTCGATCCCTCCGCGATATACGCCTCAGGAGCCCGCTTGAGATAGTAGATCGAGCCGAGACCCAAAATGCTGAAAGCCAGCACTGTCGGGATCGCGAGCAGCGGTGAGTTCAGGAGCAACGCGCCCAGAGTCAGCAGACACAGCATGACCGACACGATGAGCTCAGGTATAGCCCAGCGCACTGTTTCTGCCATGCGGCCAACATCACGGGTAACGCGAGTGACCAGATCACCAGTGGAAGCGCTCTCTACCCGCCCAAGCGGCAGATTAAGCACAGTGCGCACCACCGATTCGCGAGCCTGCGCAAGCACAGACTGGCCAAAGAACGACGAATTCAGGCGGGCGGCGTACATCAGGCTGGCGTTGAGCACCACCAAGCCCGCAATGAGCAGAGAGATTCGATGAACATCGAACCCCACTCCAGCGGCGGAGTCGTCGATGATGTGGCCCAAGATGCGGGGCACGATCAATCCGATAACAGC
>JBOFIQ010000311.1:0-2428 GCA_051650245.1 Propionibacteriaceae bacterium
GTATCTTGGTTGATGCCGATGGTGAAGGCGGAGAGCGCCGTAGCGGCGGTGGCATTCTCATCCCAGCGACGGTACAGATGGGCCGACGGCTGATGTGGGCTAGCGTTGTTGCTGTTGGTAGTAACGTTCGTCAGATCAAACTGGGGGACCGGGTGCTGTTCGATCCTGAAGACCATGCTGAGGTCGAGTTGCAAGCCAAAGACTATGTTCTGCTTCGTGAACGTGACGTTCATGCGGTTGCTGCTGAGCGTATTGATGCAGGAGCGACAGGTCTATACCTATGACGATGCCGCGCTACATCGCTGCCCAACAAACCTGGCAACCGCAGCGAGTTTACGAGACAGGAGCCGTATCGACAGCCAAAGTTTTTTGGCAGGTTGCTGCCGGTATTGGGATTGCGCATAGTGCTCTCTATGTCATCTTGAGCATTATCAGGCTTATTACTGGAACAGTGGATGAAACTGTGGGTTCTGCCTGGCTTGAAGGCGGTATTGCCAATACTTTTCTGCTGGTGTTGCTGTCGGGCATATGGTGCGCGGCCTGCGTTGTCTGCGAGTGGTCTTTGAGCCGCTTGGGTGAGCGCGCAGAGATGCAAGCACAGTGCTGGGAACATTACGTCTTGTCAGTGGCCGCATCGGTGATCGCAGTTGGCTTGGCTATGCAATTTGCTGGGGATAAGCAGTGGGCGATGGTGATTCCCGTGTGCACGATGGGTATTCCAGCGCTGTGCACGTACTTCGCTATTAAGCATCGACGGTTAGCACAACCGCGCTACAGCTACCCTCCTGCAGGGTATCCGCTGCCGTATGGCGCGCCAGTGGTGGCGCAGCAGCCAGTTCCCATGCCGCAGCAGCAACCACAGATATCGATACCTCAGCCCCCGCAAGGTCCATATCGTCGCGGGTAGCCGTCTAATTTGCATGCCTGGGAAGTGATCGCTATAGTTATTTCTCGCCGGGTTGCCGCAAGGTAATCGCAAGCACCACTAGCTCAACTGGCAGAGCATCTGACTCTTAATCAGAGGGTTCAGGGTTCAAGTCCCTGGTGGTGTACTCGTAATCGCCCTTACCGTTATCGGTAGGGGCGATTCCCGTTTCTAGCCAGGTGTAGGATACGCCACACCGCAGTGCCCATGCTTTTAGAAAAACCTTCCGCGGCGAGTTCCCCTGGTCGCTAATCCACCGCGTGGCTGTCTGACGAGAAACCTGCAAGTAATCGGCCATATCCTGCACGCGCAAGTCAGCAAAGCTCAGCGCCATGCGCAAGCGCCATCCGAGAGTAAGTAGAGGAACGTTATCAGCAGCTTGAATACTCATAGCAGCAGAATACTCACGTTAAGGCGCATCTGCGACATATGTCATCATCTTTACGGCGTGTCGCGCTTACGTCTTTCGTTATGCGTGCTAAATCTTCCATATGACACATTTGTTACTTACGACAAGCGAAGCCGCCGCCGCTGTAGGTCTATCCATGCGGCAAGTCCAGCGCCTAAGCCACGAAGGTGGCCCGCTTGAGGCCGTGCGGCGGCAGCCGCTAATCCTGATCCCCGAGGACCTAGTAAGGAGCTATCGGGAAACACATCACGCGAAGACTACTAGCCCCCAACGACCATGCTCGAAGTGGTAAAGGCGACATGGTGCCGCAGCCGCCCAGCTCTGGCCGTTCTTCACGCCTCCCTTGCGGACGCGGCTACTTACGCGCTCGCGTTCCTCGTCCGGGATAACCCCAATGAGGCGGCCTTGAAAGAACACCTCAGCTCGTCCGCCGCCCACGATCAGCGCAACTACCAAAACATCATCGTCAGAACGCGCTCCAGGCCTGAGATGCGAAAGCCCGACTTCGCGCGCTCCCTCAACGATGTCGTCTTGATAGTCCTGCCATCCGGATGGCTTCCACGAGTCCCCATATCTTGGGTACGGGAGCATTGTTGCTTGGACAGTAGGCGGTTTTTTGCGGCTAAAGAATCTCATACCTACGACTTTACGTTGTGTCTCTCGGTCGATAGTACGAACCTCTCAAAGCCTATGCCGGGCGGGCGGAGTGTTGAGCTATGAGCTTCGAGCACGTCGCTATCGTGATGAACCACTCTCGCAGCACGGGCACCGCCCGGTGCATCCTGATCGGTATCGCGTCGCACCAGGGCGATGGTGGAGCCTGGCCATCAATGGCAACCCTTGCGAAGTACGCGAACGTGACGCACCGTAACGCGCAGGTAGCGATCAAGCGCCTGATTAGCCTTGGCGAGATACGTGTATTCGAGCAGCAGGGCGGCAATCACAATACCCCTGAGCACCTTCGGACGAACCGCTATGAGGTCATGCTGCAATGCCCGCCGTGGTGCGATCACAGCCCCCGTCATCGGGATACGAGAGGGGTCCAAACGCAGCTTCCTAGCCTGTGGATAAACCCCCTGTCGGAATCGACACCC
>JBOFIQ010000312.1:0-10907 GCA_051650245.1 Propionibacteriaceae bacterium
GCACCACTTATTATAATGGATTCTTTTTGTGTTTGTCGGGTCACGGTGTAGACATGGTGTAATGTTCTAAATTGTCTAAAGGTCTAATTAGAAATGTCAACGATTTTATCATTGGTCACGTCGTCACCCTGCTGGGAGAAGCCGAGGTTGACCGACTTGCTGATGTCGCGCGAACCGAGGTTCGTCGTCATCACGATGATGGTGTTCTTGAAGTCCACCACACGGCCCTGTGCGTCCGTGAGACGGCCTTCATCGAGAATCTGCAACAGCGAGTTGAAGATATCGGGGTGAGCCTTCTCGATCTCGTCGAACAAGATCACCGAGAACGGCTTGCGACGGACCTTCTCCGTGAGCTGTCCGCCCTCTTCGTAACCGACGAAGCCTGGCGGGGAGCCAAACATCCGGCTTGCCGTGTGCTTCTCGGAGTATTCCGACATGTCGAGGGTGATGAGAGCGTCTTCATCACCAAACAAGAACTCTGTCAGCGCCTTCGTCAGCTCAGTCTTGCCTACGCCCGATGGGCCAGCAAAAATGAACGAACCGCTCGGACGCTTCGGGTCTTTAAGACCGGCGCGAGTACGACGGATGGAACGCGACAGTGCCTTCACTGCGTCGTCTTGGCCGATGTAGCGCTTGTGGAGCTCTTCTTCCATGTGCAGCAGACGACTGGACTCTTCTTCCGTGAGCTTGAATACCGGAATGCCCGTAGCAGAGCTGAGCACCTCAGCGATCAGTTCCTCACCGACCTCCGCCAATGGCTCATTCTCATCACCGGCACGCCACTGCGCATCACGCTCGTCACGCTCCGCGGCCAATGTCTTCTCATCGTCGCGCAGAGCAGCAGCCCGCTCGAAGTCTTGCTGATCGATAGCGGCTTCCTTCTCCATGCGTACCGCACGAATCCGCTCATCCAATTCACGAAGATCCGGTGGCGCCGTCATGCGCGCGATCCGCAAGCGGGCACCTGCTTCATCGATAAGGTCAATCGCCTTATCGGGCAGGAACCGGTCGCTGATGTAGCGCGATGCCATGTTCGCAGCCGCTGCTACAGCACCATCAGTAATGATGACGTGGTGGTGCGCTTCGTACTTATCGCGTAGCCCCTTGAGGATCTCAATGGTGAGTTCGATGGAGGGTTCTGCTACCAGAATCGGCTGGAATCGACGCTCTAGTGCGGCATCCTTCTCGATGTGCTTACGGTACTCATCAAGTGTGGTGGCACCAATCGTTTGCAATTCGCCACGGGCAAGCATGGGCTTCAAGATGCTGGCAGCATCAATAGCGCCTTCGGCGGCACCGGCACCGACGAGAGTATGGATCTCATCGATGAAGAGCATGATGTCGCCGCGCTGTTTGATTTCTTTGAGCACCTTCTTGAGCCGCTCTTCAAAATCACCGCGATAGCGTGAGCCAGCAACCAAAGCGCCAAGGTCGAGCGTGTAGATCTGCTTATCGCGCAATGTCTCAGGAACATCACCGCGAACGATAGCTTGCGCCAATCCTTCGACGACTGCAGATTTACCAACACCGGGCTCACCAATGAGCACCGGGTTGTTCTTCGTGCGACGAGAAAGAACCGTCATCACGCGCTTAATCTCATTCTCACGCCCAATAACCGGATCAAGTTTTGATTCCCGCGCAGCAGCGGTGAGATTACGTCCAAACTGGTCGAGAACCGCAGAATTAGATTTCTCCGGCCCTGCCTCTGGCGCTCCCGACGTCGCGGCCTGTGGAGTACCCGCAGCCGTCGCGTCGTAGCCCGAGATGAGCTGCAAGACACTTTGACGCACCTGGCTTAGATCCGTCCCCCTCTTGATCAGCACCTGTGCAGCAACGCCTTCGCCTTCACGAACGAGGCCCAGCAAGATATGTTCGGTCCCGATGTAGGTGTGGTTGAGCTGTAGCGCCTCGCGCAAGGACAGCTCTAAGACCTTCTTCGCCCGTGGGGTGAACGGAATATGGCCCGACGGCGATTGCGGCCCGTGCCCAATGATGTCTTCCACCTGAGTACGCACCGAATCGAGCGTGATCCCTAGGGAATCCAGCGCCTTTGCCGCAACCCCTTCACCTTCATGGATCAGACCCAGGAGCAGGTGCTCAGTACCGATGTAGTTGTGGTTGAGCATCCGCGCCTCGTCCTGAGCCAGAACGATGACCCGGCGTGCCCGGTCTGTAAATCTCTCAAACATGCACTACTCCCCTTGGAAACGCTGGTGTTCCCGATGGCCAGTTTATGCGCCGACGCCTCGGAATCGAAGCAGATTGCCAGCGACGGCGTACGCCATGAGCGTACAAGGCTCAATTTCATGCCCAGAATGGACGACGCCCTCAGGAAAGCCTGAGGGCGTCGAGCAAACTGAGATTTAGTTTGCGGCGTCGTACTTGGCGACGATCTCAGCGGAGATACGGCCACGATCGCTCACCGTCATACCGTTCTTGCGAGCCCAATCGCGGATTGCAGCAAGCTCAGTTGCCGAACGGCCAGCGCCGGTCTTCTTCATCTGCTTGCGGCCGCCAACGCGACGGGCCTTGGCAACCCAGGTCTGCAGATCAGCGCGAAGCTTCTCAGCATTGGCCGAGCCTAGATCGATTTCGTAGTCAACACCATCAAGGCCGAACCGAACGGTCTCAGCGTTGTCCGAACCATCAATATCATCAACAACAACAACATGGACACGCTGCGCCATGGTTACTCCTTTATAAGTTGAAATGTTGTACTGGGAATACCTCAGTACTAAGTACTATAAACATTATTCCACTTACATATGGATTAATCCAACATCTGAGAATCTGCATCGTTCTCTGACTCTGGCGGAACCCGTAATTGACGTTCCAGATAATGCCCGACTACCACTAAAGCGACACAAAGTACCAGGTCAATCGCTGCATTTACGACTCGCGCATGGCCTAGTCTGGTCTGCCATCCTGGCAAAGATAATGCTCCGTAGCCAAGGAAAAGCCCAGCAAAGAATGTCCCTCCTACCACTGCAGCAAGCCCTACGCTGAGCCAGGACACCGCCAGTTGTGCCGTCATGGGTACGCCTGTGCGCCGCCGATGCCGGGCTAAAATGGCGATAACTACCGTGGCAATAACCATGATCGTCACCACGATCCAGGTTCCTGTTAAGGACGGGCTAGTCCCCCATGCTCCTGTGAGCATCTTGGCGGATGCGCCGACGGTAAAGCCGACCGCTGCCCACATCACGAACTGGGGCAGGGTTATTGGGCGCACGCTTCCTCGTGGTTCAGTTGCCATCAGGCTCACCTTTCTTCCATCTCTGTGCTCCTGCGCACTCAGCTAACTCGGTAGCAGTCATCTGTCGCACAGCATGTGGGTCTTGCGCCGTCAGATTGGCTACAAGGTCAGCAATTGGCCCAAAACCAGGAAGTTCTGCCGCAGGCTCCAGCTCCAGCCACGGAGCTAAAACAAAGGCACGCTGATGAGCATAAGGATGAGGCAACGTAAGTTCTCGATCATGGTACTGCCGTGAATCTGCGGCAATGAGATCAATATCAAGGGTACGGGGGCCCCAACGTTCATGGCGAACTCGTCCCAGTTCTATTTCAATCCGCTGGGTCTGATGTAAGAATGCCAGCGGTTCTTGAGTGGTTTCCACGATAACTGTTTGGTTAGCGAAGCAGGGCTGATCTGTTTTTCCCCACGGCTCCGAGATATAGATCGAGGAACTAGATACCACCGATGTATCCGGGATTGTGCGGATCTGGGCTACCGCTTGTGCCAAAAGCGCAAAACGGTCGCCCATATTACTCCCCAGCGATAATACGATGCGCATTAACGAGCCCGATAGATAGTGATCGAAACATCACTGACGGGAACAGCCAGTCGAACCTGAGGCTTATGAACTGTCACGCTCACAGCATTCACCCGTAGATCGCTGAGACAATGCTGAGCCAAGCGCTCAGCAAGCGCTTCGATCAGATCGAATGAGCCATCTTCCATGATGGCAACCAATTCTTCAGATAACGCCGCATAGTTAATCGTGTCGGCAAGCGCATCCGAACGTCCCGCAGGACCTAGATCTAGCTCTAGCACCACATCGGCGATAAAAAGCTGCCCCGTACTTTTTTCCTCGGGGTAGACCCCGTGATAGCCGAAGGCTTGAATACCACTCAGCCGAATCTGATCGTTCATCCGCGCATCTGCTCCACGACGGCAATGGCGTCACGATGTGCCCGTACCGTGTGCGTACGCACTGCCCAGCATGATTGCTGGGCAAAGAATACTGTCAGCGCCAGCGTTGCATCGTCACGGTTCTTGGGTTCGCGGTCAATGCCGTCATGGGCGAGGAGAGAGCCGAGGAAGCGTTTGCGCGAGACACCAAGCAGGAGTGGGAAATCTAGCCGTTGCACTAGCTCCAGTTGCCGTAAGATCTCCCAGTTATGCTCGGCTGTCTTAGAAAAACCAATACCAGGGTCGAGAATGAGGTTCTCTGGCTTGATCCCAGCGTCCATGCAGGCTTCCACGCGACGCTGCAATTCCCCGTAGACATCGCTGACGACCTCGTCGTAGTTGAGATGATCGGCATTTTGCATGATCGAGCCGTGCCCACGCCAGTGCATCGCGATGTAGGGCTTATTACGCTCTGCCATCAGCTCTAACATCTCACCGTCAGCTAGCCCACCGGAGACGTCGTTAATAATCTGCGCGCCAGCATCAAGGGCAGCTGCCGCGACGCTAGCCCGCATTGTGTCTACGGACACCGGGATACCGGTATCTGCGAGTGCTTCCACGACGGGGATAACCCGATTCAATTCTTCGGCTGGGCTAGGACGTTGGGACCCTGGACGAGTCGATTCACCGCCGATATCGAGAAGGTCTGCCCCTTCGCTGATGAGCTGGTGTGCGTGAGCAATAGCGGCATCAGGGGTGAAGTAGTCACCGCCGTCGGAGAAGGAATCTGGGGTGACGTTGACGATCCCCATCACGAGGGTGCGATCTGCGCTTGGAATAGCCATAGCCCCAGCCTAGTTGGCTACTGGCACCATAAGCACACCAAACTCGATAGGTTGGGTACGTGAGTGACCTCCATCTCTATGCAACGAGCGAATCCGAAGTGGTCGCAGCTCTTGGCTGTGCGCACCACGATGTAGCCCTAGCCGATGCTCTCGTATCCCGCGCGAGCGAGTTCGCCCGGACTGATACTCCACTTCGCGAGATCATGGCCGGTGAGTTGAGCCAACCTCGGACCTGGTTGGCGATCGAGGCATTAATTGCTGCTGCGAGCTGGACCGACGCGATGCCTGCCGGAATCAATGTTGCTGAAGACCTTGACGATCTTTTTGGCGCTGATGAGTTCAAACCACGGCTACTCACACATGCCTTGCCTATCACCGTCCCCAATACTCAGCCGCAGCCCTATTGCCGCGTGTTGCGTAGTACCGATGCTGCACTCGTTGCTCGGACGTGGCTGGCACGCGAGACAGATGAGCCAGCAGAGTTCACCTCGTTTTGCCGAGAGTACCTGGAGCTTCCAGAGCGTGCTGCAGCTATGGGGCGCACCACTCCCGACATCATTCTCATCAGTCCTAGCTTCTCGCTCCAACGCCAGCGAGAACCTCAGTCTGCCTGGCCACCCAAGATTCACGCTCGACACGTCTCAGATGGTTTCCTCGTCGACGTGGATCGCTTTATCGAGCAGCTTCCTCGCTAACTGCAACAACAAGGGCGGCAGTCACCGAAATGACTGCCGCCCTTATGTCTAACGCGAGTGCTTAGCGTCCGGAAACGGAACCGCCAGCCTTCTCAATCTTTTCCTTGGCCGACTTGGAGTAGGCATCAACCTTGACCTCCAGCTTGACCGAGAGATCGCCGTCGCCAAGAACCTTGACGAGGTGGTTGTCGCGCACTGCGCCCAACTCGACAAGCTTCTCGACAGTAACCTCGCCACCCTGCGGGAAAAGTTCCTGCAGCTTGCCGACGTTGATTGCCTGGAACTCGACGCGGAAGGGATTCTGGAAACCCCTCAGCTTCGGGAGGCGCATGTGCAGCGGCATCTGGCCGCCTTCAAAGCGCTGCGGCACGGTGTTACGAGCACCAGTACCCTTGGTACCGCGGCCAGCAGTCTTACCACGCTTACCACCTTCACCACGGCCAACGCGGATCTTATCCTGCTTAGCCCCGGGAGCCGGGCGCAAGTGATGAACCTTGAGTGCCATGTGTCACTCCACCTCCTCGACCTCGACGAGGTGACGGACGGTGTGGACCATCCCACGGAACTCGGGACGATCCTCCTTCTCCACAACATCGCCGATGCGCTTGAGACCGAGGCTACGCAGGGTCTCGCGCATGTTCTTCTTCTCGGAAATTTCCGACTTGATCTGAGTCACCTTGAGACGTGCCATTATGCGGCGCCCTCCTTGCGAGCCTTCAGCAGTGCAGCCGGGGTAACGTCCTCGACAGTCTTGGAACGGCGAGCAGCAATTGCCTCCGGCTCTTCCAACATCTGGAGAGCGGCGACCGTCGCGTGAACGACGTTGATTGCATTCGACGAACCGAGCGACTTCGCGAGAACGTCCTTGACGCCCGCGCACTCGAGGACGGCGCGGACTGCGCCACCAGCGATCACGCCGGTACCAGGAGAAGCCGGGCGAAGCATAACAACGCCTGCCGCCTTCTCGCCCTGAACCGGGTGAGGAATGGTGTTGAGAACGCGGGGAACGGTGAAGAAATGCTTCTTCGCGTCCTCGACGCCCTTAGCGATCGCGGAGGGAACCTCACGCGACTTACCGTAACCAACGCCCACGGTGCCCTTGCCATCGCCAACAATGACGAGTGCAGTGAACGTGAAGCGCTTGCCACCCTTGGTGACCTTGGCGACGCGGTTAATAGTGACGACGCGCTCGATCAGGTCGGACTTGACCTCCTGGCGATCGCGACCGCCACGACGGTCATCACGACCGCGACGATCATTACCGCGGCGCTCAGTGGTGTTCTGAGTCATCTTTGTTCTCCTCTAGGCCTAGAAGTCCAGACCCTTGTCGCGCGCGCCATCAGCAAGCGCGGCAACACGGCCGTGGTATTGATTGCCAGCCCGGTCGAAGACGACCTTCTCCACGCCAGCAGCCTTGGCACGCTCGGCGACGAGTTCGCCAACGCGCTTGGCCTTGACGCTCTTGTCGGCATCCGAATTGCGCAGGTCTGCCTCCATGGTCGAAGCCGACGCAAGGGTAATGCCCTTGTAGTCGTCGATGACCTGAGCCACCATGTGACGTGAAGAGCGAGTTACGACAAGGCGAGGACGCTCGGCAGAACCGAAGATCTTCTTGCGCCCACGACCCTGACGACGAAGACGTGAAGCCGTCTTGTCCGTGAGGTTCTTGCGCACCCCAAGAGAGATGCCCATGGCTACTTACCTGCCTTTCCCTGCTTGCGACGGACGAACTCGCCGGCGTAGCGAACGCCCTTGCCCTTGTAGGGCTCTGGCTTGCGAATCTTGCGGATGTTAGCCGCCGTCTCGCCAACGAGCTGCTTATCGATGCCCTTGACGCTGAAGTGCGTCTGGTTCTCGACAACAAACTCAATGCCTTCCGGGGCATCAACGACAACCGGGTGGCTAAAACCAAGTGCGAAGTCGAGCTGCTTGGGGCTCTTGGCTGTAACGCGGTAGCCAACACCTACGATCTCGAGCTTCTTCTCATAGCCCTCGGTAACACCGATGACCATGTTGTTGACGAGCGTACGAGTAAGGCCGTGCAACGAACGCGAAGCGCGCTCATCGTTTGGTCGGGTGACCTCAAGCTCGCCGCTATCGTTCTTCGCCACCGAAATGGGTTCCGAAACGGTCATAGAGAGCGTGCCCTTGGGGCCCTTAACCTCAATGTCCTGGCCGTCGATCTTGATCTCGACGTTCGACGGCACAGTGATGGGGAGTCTGCCGATACGCGACATAGTTCCTGTTCCTTTCCGTCGTTACCAGACGTAGGCGATAACTTCGCCGCCGACGCTCTTGTGGTTGGCTTCCTTATCGGTCAACAGGCCCTGCGAGGTCGAAATGATCGCAATACCGAGGCCACCGAGGACCTTGGGAAGCTCATTCGACTTCGCGTAGACGCGGAGACCGGGCTTGCTGATGCGACGCACGCCAGCGATTGAACGCTCACGGTGGGCACCGTACTTGAGGGCGAGCTTAAGGGTCTTACCGACCTCGCCCTCCTTTGCCTCGACGACCTCGAAACCGGCGATGTATCCCTCGCGCTTGAGGATCTCGGCAATACCGACCTTGATCTTCGAGCTGGGCATCGACGTCGAATCGTGGTACGCCTGATTAGCGTTACGCAGACGCGTAAGCATATCTGCGATTGGATCCGTCATGGACATGGCTTGATTAGCCTTCTTTCTCGCAGCGGTTTCCGTTAAGGACCTACCGCGTTAGGGAACTGTAGAGGTGAGCTAACTCACCAGGACGACTTGGTCACGCCGGGCAGTTCGCCAGCGTGCGCCATCGTGCGCAGGCAGATACGGCACAGACCGAACTTGCGGTAGACCGACTTCGGTCGACCACACTTCTGGCACCGCGTGTAGGAGCGGACGCCAAACTTCGGCTTGCGCGACTGCTTAACTTTGAGCGCTGTCTTCGCCATTGCCTATCTCCTACTTCTTCTTCCGGGGGACGGCAACCATCTTGTTGCCCTTACGAACCATCATGGTGCCGCTACGCTTGGCAACCTTCGGATCATCCTTCTCCTTGAAGGGGAAGCCGAGAGCGACAAGAAGGGCACGACCCTCAGCGTCAGTCTGAGCAGACGTGACGAAGGTGATGTCCATACCGCGAACGCGATCAATCTTGTCCTGATCGATCTCGTGGAACATAACCTGCTCGTTGAGACCGAAGGTGAAGTTACCGTGTCCATCGAACTGGTTGCTGTTGAGACCACGGAAGTCGCGGATACGAGGCAGCGCCAGCGTCAGCAGACGATCAGCGAACTCCCACATACGATCGCCACGAAGCGTTACGTGGCAACCAATGGGCTGACCTTCGCGCAGCTTGAACTGTGCGATGGACTTGCGTGCCTTGGTGACCTGCGGCTTCTGACCGGTGATCGCGGTGATGTCCTTGATCGCGCCGTCGATGATCTTCGAGTCACGAGCAGCCTCGCCGACACCCATGTTGACCACAATCTTGGTCAGACCTGGGATCTGCATGACGTTCTCGTACTTGAACTCCTCGTGCAGCTTCTTGGTGATCTCCTCGCGGTAGACCTTCTTGAGGCGCGGTAGTTCGTGCATCGGAGTGGTGTTCTCAGCCATTAGATCTCCTCCCCCGTCTTCTTCGCGATGCGAACAGACTTGGCAACGGTGTACTCCGAGCCGTCGGGACGCTTCTTGCTGACATCGACCTTCTTGTAGCCAATGCGAGTGACAGTTTCCTTGCCCTCAACCTTGACAACATGCTGGACGTTGGAGACGTGGATCGGAGCCTCGGACGAGATGATCCCGCCCTTGATGACCTGTCCACCCTGGGGCTGCGTCGCGCGATCCTTGAGGTGACGCTTGACGATATTGACACCCTGAACGGTCACGGTCTCTTCGGCTGGGTTGACAGCGATGATTTCGCCAACAGTGCCCTTGTCCTTACCAGCGATGACCTTGACGCGGTCACCCTTCTTTACGTGCAAGCTATTCATCACAAAACCTCCTTGGTAAGCGAGATGATGCGCATGAACTTCTTCTCACGCAGCTCACGGCCGACCGGGCCGAAGATACGGGTACCGCGGGGTTCGCCGTCGTTCTTCAAAATAACAGCAGCGTTCTCATCGAACTGGATGTAGCTGCCGTCAGGACGACGGGTTGCCTTCTTGGTACGGACGACAACCGCCTTAACGACGTCGCCCTTCTTTACGTTGCCGCCGGGGATAGCGTCCTTGACGCTGCACACAATGGTGTCACCCAGGCCGGCATAGCGACGCTTCGAGCCACCGAGAACGCGGATGCACAAAAGTTCCTTTGCACCCGTGTTGTCGGCGACCTTCAGCCGCGACTCTTGCTGGATCATTTATTCTCCTCTGCTTGCCCGGTTCCTTACGGCCTGTGCAAGCGATAGTTACTGCCTGGTTTTGGCCAGGGTCAGTATGGGTTACTTAGCCTTCTCGACAATGTCGAGTAGACGCCAGCGCTTGGTGGCCGAGAGCGGGCGGGTCTCCATGATCCGCACGCGGTCGCCCACGCCAGCTTCGTTATTCTCGTCGTGCGCCTTAAGGCGTTCCGACGACCTCAAAACCTTACCGTATAACGGGTGCTTCTTGCGCTCCTCAATCAAAACGGTGATGGTCTTGTCCATCTTGTCCGACACGACGATGCCCTCGCGGACCTTACGTGCGCTGCGGACCTCAGCTTCGATCTGCTCAGCCATCTTTACGCCTTCTTCTCATCGTCGGGATCGGCAACGATGCCCAGGTTACGCTCCTGAAGCACCGTGTAGATACGGGCGATATCCTTGCGAACGGCGCGGAGGCGGCCGTGGGATTCGCCAAGCTGGCCAGTTGCGGCCTGGAAACGAAGCGTGAAGAGTTCTTCCTTCAGCTCGATGACCTTCGCCTGGAGCTCCTCGCGGCTCAACTGCCGCAGATCGTGAGCGGTTTCAGTCTTTGCCATTTAGATCTCACCTGCTTCGCGCTTGATGAAGCGTGCCTTGAAGGGCAGCTTATGGATTGCGAGACGCATGGCCTCGCGGGCAACGGCCTCTTCGACACCCGAAAGTTCGAAGATCACACGACCCGGCTTGATGTTTGCAATCCACCACTCCGGCGAACCCTTACCGGAACCCATTCGGGATTCGGCTGGGTGCTTGGTCATCGGACGGTCCGGGTAAACGTTGATCCAGACCTTACCGCCACGCTTGATGTGACGGGTCATGGCGATACGAGCGGACTCAATCTGACGGTTGGTG
>JBOFIQ010000313.1:0-11855 GCA_051650245.1 Propionibacteriaceae bacterium
GGTGGTGTGTGCCATGGTGAGGCTGCCAATCCCCACCAGTACCGAATGCCACCCATAGTGCCCAAGCCAGGTGAAGGTCGCAGCCCGCTTGCCGGGCGAGCAGTTCCAGTCAATATCAGTCACGATCACTGGCGCTGCACAGCTACGTCCTTCCTGATCAAGAGGGACAAAAAGCAGGCTTCCGGCTACTCGATCGGTCAACGTCAGCAAGGTATCGACCATGAGCCGAGCTTGGCAAGGATCGGTGGCATTGATAGTCATAGTTTCAGCACAGCGGATCAATGTAGTCCGAGGTGTTGTCTGAGATGAGCAGATGTTGTCCATGAGATTCCTGGCAAACCTGCATATGACTGGTTCTTAGCGCCGTAGTCTGACGTTATCCGTCGGAGTAGAGGAGGCCTTGTGGACCAGGGCAATAATCCGTTACGCGATCCCCAAGATCGACGTCTGCCAAGGATCGCAGGCCCCTGCGCTTTGGTGATTTTTGGCGTCACTGGCGATTTAGCGCGCAAGAAACTCATGCCAGCGGTCTATGACCTGGCAAACCGGGGACTACTCCCGCCAGGGTTTGGGCTTGTGGGGTTTGCCCGTCGTGACTACGCCGATCAAGATTTTGCCCAGTTGATCCACGATTCGGTGCGCGAACATGCCCGGACAGAGTTTCGTGAGGAAACCTGGAAGCAGTTAATGGAGGGCATTCGCTTCGTGCCAGGGGAGTTCGGCGACGATGCCTCCTTCATCCGGCTCAAAGCAACACTTGCCGATCTAGACGCCGAGCAAGGAACGGGTGGTAACCACGCGTTCTATCTCTCTATTCCACCCAGCTTCTTCGACGTATGCGTATCGCAGCTACGCAAGCACGGTATGGCTGAGCAAACTGGAGGTAGTTGGCGGCGCGTCATCATTGAGAAACCATTTGGTCATGATCTGGCCTCAGCACAGGAACTCAACCGCATTGTTGGCTCGGCTTTCCGTCCAGAACAGGTCTTTCGTATTGACCACTACCTGGGCAAAGAGACAGTCCAAAACCTCTTAGCTTTCCGTTTCGCCAACCAGATGTATGAACCGATCTGGAACAACAACTACATCGCTCAAGTTCAGATCACGATGGCAGAGAACATCGGCATTGGTGGACGCGCAGGCTACTACGACGGTATCGGGGCAGCCCGCGACGTTATCCAAAACCATCTACTCCAACTACTCGCGCTGACCGCGATGGAGGAACCAACCTCGTTCGATGCACGATTACTACGCTCTGAGAAAACAAAGGTGCTCGCGGCATGCCGCTTGCCCAAGGATCTAGGGCTGCATACGGCGCGCGGACAATATGCGGCTGGCTGGCAAGGCGGACAACCTGTTCTGGGCTATCTCCAAGAGCAGGGAGTCAATCCTGCATCGGCTACCGAAACCTTTGCCGCGATTCGTGTCGATATTGATAATCGTCGCTGGGCCGGGGTGCCGTTCTATCTACGGACCGCTAAACGGATGCCTCGCCGCGTTACTGAAATTGCGTTGGAGTTTAAGCAAGCACCGCACCTACCTTTCACCCAAGTTGATACCGAGCAACTTGGTCATAACGCGCTCGTCATGCGGATTCAGCCAGACGAAGGGATCGCGATGCGCTTCGGCGCGAAGGTTCCTGGAACGCAGATGGAGATCCGCGAAGTAGCCATGGATTTTGCCTACGGTGGTTCTTTTACCGAGGCTAGCCCAGAGGCTTATGAGCGGCTCATTCTTGATGTTTTGCTGGGCGACCCGCCGCTATTCCCGCACCAAGATGAAGTGGAGTTGTCCTGGCAACTACTCGATCCGGTGCTGGAGCACTGGGCGGCTCAACCAGACCAACCTGAGCAATATGCCTCAGGTACGTGGGGACCGCAGAGCGCTACCGCGATGCTGGCCCGTGATGGATTCACCTGGCGACGTCCCTAAGGAGACTCAGATGCGTAGTGAACTTCCCAACACCAATGCCGATGTCGTCGCAGCAAGTCTGCTTCACGCCCAACAGCGCTCAGGGGGCACGTCGGGGTTAGTCTTCACGCTCATCATTGCCTGTGATCGCACAGACGAGGAGCAAGCACTCAAACTTGCCGCGGCTGCCGGGCTTGCGCACCCGTCGCGGATCATCGTCGTATCCACGCAAACGGCGGGCCGCAAGCCGCACTTAGATACCGAGATTCGCACCCAAGATGGGCTACCTGGTGAGGTCATCGTCTTGCGACTGTGGGGTGAGTTACGCGAGCACGCTGATTCAGTGATCTTGCCCTTGCTCTTACCCGATCTCCAGGTCGTCGTGTTCTGGCCCGGAACCGCACCAGAGACACCTGCTGATGATGTTGTGGGGGCTTTAGCAAGCCGCCGCGTCACAGATGCAGCGGCATGTGCCAAACCGATCAATGCACTCCTAACCCGGGCAAAGAATCCGTGGCCGGGCACGACCGACCTGTCATGGACCAGAATCACTCCGTGGCGGGCTTTGCTCGCGGCCGCGCTAGACCAGTATCCAAGCAAGATTCTTGGGGCAGAGGTTGCCGCAGCCAAGAATAATGCGCCCGCAGAACTCCTCGCAGCCTGGTTGGAGGCACGCCTCGGGGTGAAAACAGTGCGCACAATCACGGACGGTCCAGGGATTACTGCCGCTCGGTTGCTTACTCCGGCAGGACCTATCGAGATCGCCCGAACCGATGGCGTGTTGGCGTCATACGCAGTTCCGGGACAGCCGAAGCGCACGGTCGCGCTACGACGTCGAGAACAAGATCAACTGATTGCCGAAGAACTTGCCCGCATGGATGTTGATGACATTTTTGATCAAACCCTTGCGGTCTTGCTCACCCGTTCCAAGCGGAAATAAGCCAGAAGCGGCCTAGAAAGTTGTGGCGTCAATAACCGCGCGGTAGCGGACCTGACTGTGCACAATGCGTTCGTAGGCGTCATTGATCTGGCTGGCATCAATGAGTTCGATCTGGGCGCTAATGCCATGCTCGGCACAGAAATCCAGCATCTCTTGAGTCTCAGGGATGCCGCCGATGTCTGAGCCAGCGATGGCCTTGCGCTTGCCGATGAGCGAGTAACCGCGCAGCGTCAGTCGATCATCGGTCGGCAGGCCAAGGAAGCAGACAGTGCCGTTATAGCTCAGCAGTTTCAGCAGCATCGGAACATCGGGAGTGACAGAGATCGTGGAGAGCAAGAAATCAAAGTGCCCGGCATAGCGCGCTAACGATTCTTGGTCTTGGGTCGAGATGAAATCGGTGGCGCCGAACTTCAGCCCGTCATCTTTCTTCGACAAAGAGTGCGACAGAACAACGACGTCCGCACCCAGCGCTACTGCGATCTGGACGGCTACATGGCCAAGCCCACCCATGCCGATGATGCCGACCTTAGAACCCTTGCCGATATTCCAATGCTTCAAGGGGCTGTAGGTCGTGATACCGGCGCACAATAGTGGGGCAGTGCTCGCGGGGTCGAGGGCATCGGGGACATGGACGACGAAGCGCTGGTTCACCACGATGTGCGTCGAATAGCCACCTTGGGTGATGGTGCCGTCGACGTCGGTGGAACCATAGGTGCCAATCGAACGATTAAGGCAGTAGTTCTCCTCACCCCCGACGCAGGCCCTACATTCGCCACATGACCCGACGAGGCAGCCAACGCCAACACGTTCACCGACGACGTGGCCTGTGACATTGCTACCGATCTCGGTCACAATGCCGACAATCTCATGGCCCGGCGTCAAGGGGTAGCTGCGCTCGCCCCATTCGCCACGCACTGTATGAATATCGGAGTGGCAGATACCGGCGTATTCGACGGCGATGAGAATGTCATCGGGACCAGTCGCACGACGTTCAATCGTGACCTTTTCCAGCGGAGCACCCGCGCTGGGGGCGCCATAACCTGCAACAGTGACCATGTAGCGAGACTACTCCTGCGTTCCAGGCAGAGTGAGTAAGACCGCGAGCCGAGATCAGCGATGAGACAGTTCGGGGGTGGTCGCTTTGCTTGCGGCCACCCCCGAACTGAGTGATTAGGCGGCGTCGATGGCCTGCTGCACCGTCGCCATGAGTTCGCCCCAGCTCGCGATGAACTTGGCAACGCCTTCGGCTTCGAGATCAGCGCAGACACTGTCCATGTCGATGCCAAGTTCGTCGAGTTGATCGAGCACCTCAGTACGAGTGAGGTAACTAGAGAAATCACCCTCGGTGAGTTCCCCATGATCAGCAAAAGCCTGGAGGGTCTTTTCTGGCATGGTATTGACACAATCAGGGTGGGCTAGCTCTGCGACGTAGAGCGTATCGGGTAGGGCCGGGTCCTTGACGCCGGTTGAAGCCCACAGCGGGCGCTGTTCATTCGCGCCAGTTTCCTGGGCTAGTTCTTCCCAGCCGGTCTGTCCACTGAACTCTTCCCAGAACACGTCATAGGCAAGATGTGCATTTGCCAGGGCAGCTTTGCCTTTAAGCGCGCGGGCTTCGTCTGTGCCAATAGCGTCAAGGCGCTTATCAACCTCAGAATCAACGCGGGAGATGAAGAATGAGGCCACAGAGTGAATCGTCGAGAGATCAATGCCCTTCTCTGCTGCGAGTTCAAGGCCTTCCTGGTAGGCGTCAATGACCTCGGCATAGCGGTCCACGGAGAAGATCAAGGTCACATTGACGCTGATCCCCTCAGCAATGATCGCAGTGATGGCAGGCAGGCCTTCGGGCGTTGCTGGGACCTTAATCATGACGTTCTTGCGATCAACCAACGCATAGAGTCGCAGCGCCTGATCGATGGTCTGCTGTGTGTCATGGGCCACACGCGGATCAACCTCGATGGAAACACGGCCATCACAACCTTGGGATTGCTCGAAGATCGGTTCAAAGAGATCACAGGCAGCTCGGACATCATCGGTGGTGAGAGTCTCGATGGCCTGCTCTACGCTGGCGCCAGTAGCTTTGAGTTCACGAATCTGCGCAGCATAAGCCTCGCCGTTGGACAGAGCACCAGCAAAAATCGTCGGATTAGTGGTGACCCCGACGACGTGAGAGGTGGCGATCAGATCTGCAAGATTTCCTGAATGAAGCCGCTCGCGGGACAGATCATCGAGCCAAATCGATACCCCGGCATCAGCAAGATCAGCGAGTCGGTCAGTCATGGTGTTCTCCTCATCAATAGCGGTAACTACTCCGATGGTATTCGCCTGGCGGCCTCGCTGCATGGCTTGTTCAGATGGCAACCCCATCACGTCCACGAAAATCGACAAAAGTGGCGAGATCTTTCTCGTTGCTGCCCTAATCGTGTGGTGTATCTGGGCGACGACGCGAGTAGTTCGTGGTGATGTACAGGTCGAGAAGCACGATGATTACACTTTTCCAGTAGTAACTCACCGCGAGTCGGAGGACCGATGTCCAATCCCGCCCCACCCCCTATGACGCGCGCACAGCGTCTTGACCGGCTTCCCTTTACCCGAGCCCATCGCCGTCTCCTGCTGGGGGCTGGGCTTGGCTGGGCTCTCGACGCGATGGACGTTGGTCTGATTTCGTTCGTCATGGCCACTCTAGCTAAACAATGGAAACTTACCGGGACCGAACTGTCCTGGGTCGGTTCTATTGGCTTTGTCGGCATGGCATTAGGTGCCTCAATTGGAGGCCTTCTCGCTGACCGGATTGGCCGTCGTCAGGTATTCGCGCTGACGTTATTGGTCTATGGTCTGGCCACGGGTGCATCGGCTTTTGCAACCGGTCTGGGTATGCTCATCGCGCTACGTTTCGTCGTTGGCTTGGGGCTTGGTGCTGAGCTTCCGGTAGCTTCGACGCTTGTGAGCGAATATGCACCACGCCATATTCGAGGTCGCATGGTGGTGGCGCTGGAAGCCTTCTGGGCGGTCGGCTGGCTCATGGCTGCACTTATTGGTTACCTCTTCATTCCGACCTCACCACGTGGCTGGCGCTATTCGTTGGCAGTGGGCCTGATTCCCATGCTGTATGCGGTTATCGTCCGTTTTGGGCTACCAGAATCGGTACGTTTCTTGGAGTCAAAAGATCGCGATGGTGAAGCCGAAAAGGCAGTGCGTGTCTACGAGAGCGCTGCGGGTCTCGATGCTGTTGCGACGCTGGAATCCACCCCTGCTCCTACAACCAAGGAATCGCTGTGGGCGCGGCAGTACCGTGGGCGCACGCTTGCGTTATGGCTGGTGTGGTTCTTCGTGAACTTCAGTTATTACGGTGCGTTTATCTGGCTACCGACCTTGCTCGCGGCCCGCTTTGGCGGACTGACAAAGTCCTTTGAGTTCACACTCATCATCACCATCGCGCAGTTGCCCGGTTATGCCGTCGCCGCTTGGCTCATCGAGAAGTGGGGTCGACGTAGCACGCTGGCTACCTTCCTCTTTGGCTCAGCAGTTGCGGCTGCACTCTTTGGTTTTGCTGCGACCGGAACGCAGGTCGTTGCTGCAGGCTGTCTTTTGAGCTTCTTCAACTTGGGCGCATGGGGTGCTTTGTACGCTATCGGCCCAGAAATCTATCCAACCCATATTCGGGCTACCGGATCTGGTGCTGCTGCCGCCTTCGGCCGAATCGCATCAATTCTGGCACCGCTATCAGTTCCTGTTTTCATGGGCTGGGGTAGGCACCTGAGCTCCGACGCCAAAGCTGGAGGCATGATCGTCACCTTCTCGATCTTTGCCCTAGCTTTCGTCGCAGCAGCTAGTGCAGCACTGTTCTTGCCTGAACGTAAGGACGTCACGTTGGAGGATTAGCTCTAGTTCAATGCCTTAATGGCAGCGAGCACCTTGGTCAGTGATTCCTTCGCATCGCCAAAGAGCAGCATGGTTTTGGGATCGTAGAGGAGTTCATTCTCGATACCAGCAAAACCTGGTCGCATGGATCGTTTGAGGAAGACAACCTGCGCGGCGGTATTTACGTCAAGGATTGGCATACCGTAAATCGGAGCGGTGGGGTCAGTCTTGGCCGCTGGATTCACGACGTCATTAGCGCCCACCACCAGCACGACATCGGTGTTGGCGAATTGCGGGTTAATCTCATCCATTTCTTTGAGTGTGTCGTAAGGGACGTTGGCCTCGGCCAAGAGCACATTCATGTGCCCCGGCATGCGCCCTGCGACTGGATGGATACCGTAACTAAACTCGGTGCCCTTCTTCTCTCAGAAATCCTCCAACTCGCGCATGGTGTGCTGCGCCTGAGCAACTGCAAGACCATAGCCGGGAACCACGATGACGCGCTGGGCATAGTTCAGCAAGATCGCAACATCATCGGCTGAGCCAGAGCGCACGGGGCGCTGCTCATGCTGTTCGCCGCTGACCTTGGTGACAGCTTTGAAAGCACCGAACAAGGTGTTGGTAACCGAGCGCCCCATTGCTTGTGCCATGAGCTTGGTCAAGATCGTGCCAGAGGCGCCGACCATCGTGCCCGCAACGAGCAATAAGACGTTACCTAGCACATAGCCAGAACCAGCCACAGTGAGACCAGTAAAAGCGTTGAGCAAGGAGATGACGATGGGTACGTCAGCGCCGCCAACTGGCAGCACAAAAAGTACCCCGTCAAGGACGGCGAGCAGGAGCAGCACAATCACGAGCGAGATCGACACCGTGCCATGAACGGCTTGGACCGTGATGAGTCCAGCCAATGCGACCGACCCGATAAGTCCGCCAAGAAAAAGGTATTGCCCGCCGGGAAACGTCACCGGGCGTGTGGTCATCAGTTCTTGCAATTTCAGGAAGGTGACGACCGAGCCTGACAGCGAGATGGCACCGATAACGATGGTGAGTGCGGAAACGAGAGCGGCATCGATGGGTTGCTTACCGTTGGTGATTTCAAGGGCGGCGACGAGAGCAGCAGCACCACCACCGGCCCCGTTAAAGAGTGCGACGAGCTGGGGCATATCGGTCATCTTGACTCGTTTGGCAGCAAGCACTGCGATGACTGAACCAACGGCGATGGCGAAAAGAATCCACCCCTGGTTATGCCACGTTCCTTCGCCGGGAAGTCTGGTGAAGAAAGTCACGATAAGGGCTAAAGCAGCGCCAGCAGCACCGATGAGGTTGCCACGTCGAGCAGTTTTGGGAGCGGCTAACCCTTTGAGTGCCACGATGAAGCAGATCGCGGCGACGAGAAATAGTACGTAGGCGATAGTGGGGCTGAGGAGGTTCACCGGTCGGCCTCCTTCTTGGGCTTGGTCGTGAACATTTCCAACATGCGGTCAGTGACAACGAAACCACCGACGACATTGATCGTGGCCATGACGATGGCGAGCAGACCCACGATCAGTTCCACAGTGTTGGTGGTGCGAGCCGTAACGATGACCGCACCGATGAGGATGATGCCGTGAATAGCATTTGCGCCCGACATGAGCGGGGTATGTAACGTCGATGAGACCTTGCTGACGACTTCAAAGCCGAGGAATACGGCAAGGATAAAGGCGGTCAGGAGCCCGAGGCTAGAAACCATGTCATGCCTCCTTCACTAGTGCGGTGGGTAGCTCTTGGGCTACGGGGAGTGGTGCATCACCAAGGGCGATTCGAGTGCCGTTATGGCGAACTATGCCGCGATCAATAAGGCAGCAGGACGCCATAATTTCGTCATCAAGATTGAGGCGGAATTGGCCATCATTGCTCAATCCCAACTCCAACAGATTGGCAATATTTTTGGCGTAGAGCCGAGATGCGTCGGTGGGCATACCTGACGGCGGATTTAACATGCCATAGACCTGACAATTACCGATCATCACATCGATGCCAGGCTCGGACCCTTCGATATTTCCGCCTTTAGCTGCGGCCATATCGATAGCTACCGATCCGGGTTTCATCTGTTCGATCATGGCGCGCGTCACGAGCAGCGGTGCATCTTGGCCTTGGATCAAAGCGGTCGTAATAAGAATGTCGGCTTTTGCGATATAGGGCGCTAACGCATCTTGTTGACGTTTGGCCCGATCCTGCGACAATTCCTTGGCATAGCCGCCGTGGCCATCGGCGGTTTCCAAATCTAACTGAATAAATTTGCCGCCCATGGAGGTGATCTCGTCGGCCGATGCGGAACGTACGTCGTAGGCCTCGACGATAGCTCCGAGCCGTTTTGCGGTGCCGATAGCTTGGAGGCCAGCGACGCCAGCGCCGAGGACAACAACGCGTGCAGGAGGAATAGTGCCAGCAGCGGTCATATACATCGGGAAGAAACGGGGGCTGCGTAGCGCTGCATGGACCACGGTGCGGTAGCCAGAAACGAGTGCTTGTGAGGTTAGTGCATCCATCGACTGGGCCCGTGAGATACGGGGGATGAGTTCCATCGCCAGCGTGGTACAGCCCTTATCGCGAAGTGCAGCAACGCCAGGTAACTGGTGGCGTCCGGTGGTGAGACCAACCGTCATAGTGCCAGGGCGAAGTTGCTCGATCTGCTCGTCGAGGAGTGGACGCACATGGAGCAAAATATCGGCCTGCTGGGCTGATGTTGCGTCGCCAATAGCGGCACCAGCAGCGCGGTATTCGGCATCAGAAAAAAGTGCTTGAGCGCCTGCGCCAGCTTCGACAGTAACGCGTAATCCATGCCGGACGAGCATGGCGACCGTTTCTGGAGTAGCGGCGACGCGGTTCTCTTTGGGGCGGGGCTCCTTCATCACCACAACATGCTGCGGTTGGACAGCAGCGGCTGGGGCTTGGCTGACTTCGGTCATAACGTTCCCTTGCTCTACCGACCCGGGGGCCAGTAGTAGCCCGAGGGAAGCCTGGGCTACGGTGCTCTGCGGTTTCCCGCTATAGGCTTAAGTCCCATCAAAGCACTCAGCAGTATGGCACTGATGAGCGGGGTCACGTTTTGCCGCAGAAGTTCTATGAGGGCAATCACTGTGGGGGCAGAATCTCCCAGCGTGCCATGGCAACGTGGGCATCGGTATCGTTACCAGCATGCCGTCATTGACCAGCATTGAAGCTGCTGCCCGCGCCGCCCTCATCCACGTCGATCAGATGCAGGTCGATCTTGACGTCACCGGGGAGGAAAATTTCAGCTCACGTTCGACTATCGAGTTCACCTGTACCCAACCAGGTGCCACCAGTTTCGTCGAATGTCGCGCTGAGCAGGTACATGCTATCTGGCTCAACGGGCAGACTATCGATCTGAGTGCATGGCACGATGGCCGGATCTTCATGGACGGGCTAGCCCAGCACAACACGCTGATCGTCGATGCGCAGATGGCCTATTCCCATGATGGTGAGGGATTACATCGCCATGTAGACCCCGCCGATCAGCAGACCTATCTCTACGCGATGAGCTTTCTCGATGCTGCTCCGAGATGGTTTACCTGTTTCGATCAGCCAGATCTCAAAGCTCCCTATCAGCTCTGGATCACTACCCCGGCTTCCTGGATCGTCTTCGGCAATGGCGCGCCAACTAAGGTGAGCCAGACCCCAACAGCGGCGCTCTGGTCACTAGTTCAAGAAGTCCCATTGGCGACCTACTATGTCGCTATTGCTGCTGGCCCCTACGTCGGCGTGGTGGCCCAACATGACGGCATCATCTTGGGTGTTCATGCACGCGCTTCACGATCTGATGATCTCAGCGCTAACGCTGGCGACATTCTCAACGTCACGAGCCGCGCATTGGACCGCTATCACGAACTCTTTGGAGTGCGCTATCCCTACGGCCGCTACCACCAAGTCTTTGCTCCCGATTTCAACGCCGGCGCTATGGAAAATCCTGGCTGTGTCATTCTGCGCGACAGCCTGATCTTTGGACAACACACGACGGTGGAGCAGCGCGCGAGCCGAGCTTCAACTGTGGTCCATGAACTGGCACATCAGTGGTTCGGTGATCTGGTGACCATGCAATGGTGGAACGACCTGTGGCTCAATGAATCTTTCGCTGAATACATGGGACACCGGGTCGCTGAAGAAGCAACAGGGTATGAGCAGTGGGTAAGTTTTGGGCTCCTGCGTAAGGTCAGAGGACTTAACGCTGATCAAGCACCATCGACGCATCCGGTTGCGGTTCGTGAAGCTCTTGACGGTGGCGTTGCCTTGCAGAACTTCGACGCGATCAGCTATTCCAAGGGGGCCGCACTCCTGCGTCAGCTTAATGCTCTTATCGGTGATGAGATCTTCTTTGCTGGGCTGTCACACTATTTCGCTACCTTTGCTGGTGGTAACGCGACGATTGCTGATCTCTTGCGCTGCTGGGAGGATGCAGGCGCAACGCAGTTGCAATCATGGGCAGATGACTGGCTTTTGACTGAGGGTATGGACGAGGTGCGTGCGGTCCAGCGCGACGGGCAGGTCGGGGTGGCAATTACCGGTACGGTCCCGACCCGGCACCATGCACTGACCCTGGCCGGCATCGATCAGCAGGGGATCGTGCGCCAGTCGCTCTCGATGGTGGCGACGAATCCTGGCCTCATGCGTGATATGCCAGATGAGGGGCTGTTCTGGTTCCCCGACGCAACCGATGTTGCCTGGGCACAGCGTCGCCCGTCACAGCCGTGGTCACAGGTGCCGCCAGTATCGGCTATCGCAGACCCAGCCACCCGTGTCGCGCTCTATGCAGCGTTGCGCGATAGCGTGCATAACGCAGAGCTTGATCCGGTGACGGCACGTCACCTGGTGCTGCGGGAATTACCGCAGGAGTCGCATGACTTTATTGCCGCAGAGCTATTCAGTGCAGCGCGCTCCTACTGCGGGGGTATGTTGCCCGTCGACCAGCGTGTGTCGGCTCTTGACGAGGTAGCTCAGGTGGCGTGGGGGATGTATCAAGAGGCCTCTCCTGGCTCGGATCGGCAGCTGCTGGCCTTGAAGGCTGTGATCGGTGTCACCCATGACGTCGAACTGCTCGACGGTTTCCTTGCAGGTGTGGGTATCGCAAAGCAGGCGCGTGTGGACCGTG
>JBOFIQ010000314.1:0-2658 GCA_051650245.1 Propionibacteriaceae bacterium
GGTGTGGGCGAGCGTACCCGTGAGGGTAACGACCTCATCATGGAAATGGATGAGGCAGGTGTTCTCAAGGACACAGCGCTAGTCTTTGGCCAGATGGACGAGCCCCCGGGCACGCGTCTGCGCGTGGCACTGTCAGCGCTGACCATGGCGGAATACTTCCGCGATGTGCAGAACCAGGACGTGCTCTTGTTCATCGACAACATCTTCCGCTTCACTCAGGCAGGTTCTGAGGTATCGACGCTGCTGGGCCGTATGCCATCAGCAGTTGGTTACCAGCCGAACTTGGCCGATGAAATGGGTATGCTCCAGGAGCGTATTACCTCAACGCGAGGCCATTCGATTACGTCAATGCAGGCGATCTACGTTCCTGCTGACGACTACACCGACCCGGCTCCGGCGACGACGTTCGCGCACTTGGACGCCACCACGGAGCTATCGCGTGAGATCGCTGCTCGTGGTTTGTACCCAGCCGTTGATCCGCTGACCTCAACGTCGCGCATCATGGACCCGCAGTACTTGGGTGAGGCTCACTACAACACGGCCACCCGGGTTAAGACGATTCTGCAGCGTAACAAGGAACTTCAAGACATCATCGCGATTCTTGGTGTCGATGAGCTCTCCGAAGAGGATAAGGTCGTCGTTTCTCGTGCTCGTCGTATCCAGCAGTTCCTCTCGCAGAGCACCTACATGGCAGAGAAGTTCACTGGCATTGAGGGCTCGACTGTTCCGCTCAAGGACACCATTGAGTCGTTCCAGATGATCTGCAACGGCGACGTTGACCACATCGCGGAGCAGGCGTTCTACAACGTTGGCGACATGAACATGGTCTTCGAGAAGTGGGACAAGATCCAGAAGGAGCAGTAAATGGCGCTCCCTCAGGTCAATATGACTGTCGATGTTGTGTCGGCAGATCGCGTCGTGTGGCAGGGCGAGGCCATCAGTGTCCTCGCCCGCACCACCGAAGGCGATATCGGTATCCTTCGCAACCATGAGCCGATGTTGGCTGCACTCGTTCCTTGTGCAGCCGAAATCGTCAAGGTTGATGGGGAGAAGCAGATCATCGCTCTCGATGGGGGATTCCTCTCTGTTGAGATGAACCATGTCTCACTCATCTCCAGCTTTGCCAAACTCGTGGAGGAGATCGATGCTCCTGCAGCAGAGAAGGCGCTGGCATCGGCTCGTGCTGCAGTCGCGGAGGATGACCATGACGATGCTGCCGAGCGAGAACTGATGAAGGCCCAGGCTGAAGTCAAGGCAGTGGTCAAGCAGCAGGGGCTGTTGCACTAGGACATCCCGGTATCTAGTAAGGTATCGCTATGGATGCCTTAGTCACAGCCGAGATCGTCGTCGTGGCGCTCGTTGTGGCTTGTATGATCGCAGTGGTGATGTTGTTCGCGCGGCGTCGTTGGCTCTCCTCGCAGGCATCCATGTTTGATTGTGCTTTGCGTACTCCCAAGACCGGGTGGGTCTTGGGAGTTTCGCGTTACCAGGGTGCTCGATTGCAATGGTTCCGGATCTTTTCGCTGAGTTGGAACCCAAAGCGTGAGTTCTTACAACAACAGTGGGCTGTCATCAGCCAACGCCCTGCAACTGTTGCTGAGCAACGCGAGATATTTGCCAACCAACATGTCTTGACGATCGAAAATAAATTAACGGGTGAACAACTTGAACTTGCTGCTGATCCCACGAGTTTGATGGGGCTGACGAGCTGGATTGAAGCCCGTATGCCGATGGTCCGATACCACCATTAATGCACGTACTTCGGGGGTGACCAGAATTTCTGGTCACCCCCGAACTGTATTCCCATTATGCGTTGGGGTTATGACGAGCTCCACCTGGAACCCAGAGAACATCTCCGGCAGCACCATTAGCGGCACGGCTGAGAATGAACAATAGATCAGACAAGCGATTGAGATAGGTAATCGCTAGCGTATGAACACCGCCAGGATTTTCTTGGGTTCCAGCTTCAGCTCCGTACTGTTCCACCGCACGCCACGCAGTACGCTCTGCTCGGCGCACAATGGTGCGACACACATGAAGCTGAGCACCGGCAAGAGTTCCACCGGGCAGAATAAAGGAGCGCAAGTTCGGTAAATCTGCACTGAACTCATCACACCAGGCTTCGAGCCGGTCGATGTAGTCCTGGATAACGCGCAGTGGCTCCCACTGCGGGTCGGTGACCAGCGGGGTGGAAAGATCAGCGCCAACGTCGAAAAGCTCATTTTGAATGAGACGGAGTACGTCGGCGATCGTGTCGGGAAGATCACCCATCGCCAAAGCAACTCCAATTGCGGAGTTTGCCTCATCGACGTCGCCGTAGGCTTCTACCCGAAGATCGGTTTTGGAAGCGACAGAATTATCGGAGAGCCGAGTAGAGCCAGCGTCGCCGGTACGAGTGTAAATGCGTGTCAGATTGACCATACGGCCACATTACCTACTCATATGGGAAGATAGGAGTGTGAATTACCGACGACTTCCCCTGTTTTTGTTACTTCCGGTGCTTGCAGCCTGTGCTGTAAGCGAACCGCCAGCTACGACGGCGTCAGCAAAGCCCGCGATTTCTTCAACGACGGCAAGCACCGCTACATCCGCAACGTCTAGTGCGACAACACCCGCAGTCACGTCGCCAGCCTCTGCCAGTGCTTCTTCAGCTGCCTG
>JBOFIQ010000315.1:0-6957 GCA_051650245.1 Propionibacteriaceae bacterium
GCTAAAATAAATTTCAGTAGGGGCTGTCACCGTTTCGGTGGCAGCCCCTACTGCTATGTCAGCCCAGATGATGGCTCTAGCCAGTCGCCTCATCGATGGTTAGGCTGACTTTGTCGAAAGGGAATTAATGTTTCGTGCACTGGCTCGGATGATTACACGTAGACCAGCAGCAGTGCTGACATGTTGGCTCATCGCCGTGCTCGTCGCTGGAGCTGGCGCTTTCACTGGCTTTGGCGACAAGCCTCTAATTCCACGATTGCAATCAGAATCTCCGACGATTCCCGATTCCCCCTCAGACGAGGTCTACGAGCTGACGCGACTCAATACCGATCAGGGCGCTGCTATCACACTCGTTGCCCAAGGCGTCAATCTTCACGATCCAGCACACGTACTCACTATTCGCACTCTGGCGGCTCAGGCACGCCAGGAACTAGCCGGTATTGCCCATGTGGCAAGCGTCGTAGATGCTTTTAGTTTTCCTACAGAAGATCCCCAAAGCCAGGCATTACTGAGTAAAACGGCCGATGGTTTTGTCATCATTACCCGGTTAGAAGACCATCTAGATAGCGCAACGTCTGCGATCACAGAAACGGCAGTCATCGAACGCATCCACCAATTCAATACTGATCTGAGTGCGCAGATTCCGGGTGCGAGCGCATTGCCTCTCTCCGCAGCAACACTGCGTACCGCCATCCTTGACCAGACCGGACACGATCTCATTCGTGGCGAGGCCGTTGGTCTCCCTATCGCGCTGATCTTGATGGTGCTGGTCTTTGGCGGAATTATTGCTGCCGTGCTTCCTTTAGGCGGAGCGCTATCGGCCATTGTGGTGGGGATGTTCGGGCTGTGGTGCCTGACCTATATCCAGCATGTCGATTCCTTTATCTTGAATGTCGTCTCGCTGATCGGGCTCGCGCTCTCGATTGACTATGGTTTACTCGTTGTCTCGCGTTTCCGCGAAGAAGCCCATCAACTTCTCGTTGCCCGTGGTTATCCCGGTGATGGCTCTGCATTGCCTGATCGTGAGGAACAGAAAAAGCTCGTCCGCGAGGCTGTTGCTACCACTGTGACAACAGCTGGACGAACCGTGGCTTTCTCTGCGCTCACCATCGCCTTCGCTGTCACTGGTCTACTCGTGATGGTTTCACCCATCCTGCGCACCATCGGGATCGGTGCGATGCTCGTTGTTGTCTTAGCTATTCTCACCTCCGTCACGCTCATCCCCGCTGTGCTCACAGTGATCGGATACAAGCTCCTTTCCCCTAGCCCGATGAGCAAAGTACCCGTCCTCAAACAGCTTTTTGCCAAGCTCGGCGATGTCTCTAGTGATGAGGGGATTTTCTCTGCTCTAGCGCGTGGTGTTCATCGACGCCCTTGGACTGTCCTCCTTGGCGTCTTCATGATCTTGGCTACCTTCTGTATCCCGATCAGCAGTCTTACTCCTCGTAGTAACTTTGCCGATTACGTCCCCAAAAACACCCCTACTCATACGGCGTACTTCGCTGTGCAGAACAGCTATCTGGCCCTCGCTGACCCTGATATCACCATGATCGTTGATCGGCCAGTGAGCGAGATGGCCGATACCGTTACTCGGCTCCAGAGCCTTGACCAGGTGCGCTACATCAGCCAGCCAAAACCGCTACCCAGCGATTCCACCCGCAGCGTCATCTCGCTATCACTACTCACTGACGATCACGTCAGTCCGCTCGCTACTGGGGCCGTCGAAGAACTGCGTACATGGAACCCGGGCTATCGGGTTCTCGTCGGTGGCCCAGCAGCACTACAGCTTGATTTCAATAAGAGTCTGGTAGACCGTGCTCCGCTTGCTGGTGCGATCATGGCAGCAGCGGTGCTCATTTTGATGTTCCTCATGACAGGATCAGTCCTGATCCCACTCAAAGCACTCATCATCAATGTGCTGTCGCTCGTAGCATCGCTAGGGGCTGCCTGGTTCACCTTCAAACATGGACTTTTTGGGCTGCCCCGAACCCATGGGCTTGATCTTTTTGTCGTCGTTATCGTCTTATGTTTTGGCTTTGGCCTGGCGATGGACTACGAGGTTTTCCTCCTTGCCCGGATCAAGGAATACTGGGATAACGGCTACAGCAATGACGCAGCCGTTGAACACGGTTTGCAGCGTTCTGGACGCATCATCACCTCTGCTGCAGCCATCATCGTGGCGGTCTTTATCGGGTTCGTTGCAGGTGACCACATCGCGATCAAACAAAACGGAGTGGCACTAGCGATCTTGATCATTACCGATGCCACACTCGTGCGTATGTTGCTCGTCCCCGCAACGATGACACTTCTTGGCACATGGAACTGGTGGGCTCCACGGTGGGTTCAGTCGTTGTACCAGCGGTTCAAGATCGATCACTAACCACGCGCCGGGGTGCCTAGCCCGCTACCCCTAATATGCTGTGACGATGACCCCACGAATCCGCAGCATTGCGCGCCTGAGCTATCTGGCCGTGGTGTGGGGTTCATCATTCATGTGGATCACCATATGTTTGACCGCGATGCCACCAGCGCTGATCAGCCTTATGCGTATCTCCCTCGCAACGGTGATCCTTGGCGGCTTGGCCCTCCTTGCCCGCCAACCGCTACCGCCCCGACGTCTACTAGTCCCTATCGCTTTCTTTGGGCTGTTCGGCTTGGCGCTGCCCTATACCCTCTACCCCATCGCCCAGCGCACTATCTCATCTGCGCTCGCTGGCTCGCTGAATGCGACGACTCCGGCCTGGACGCTCATCCTCACGTGGATCTTTGCACGCAAAAGCGTCGGTAAACCAACCATGTCAGGTATCGCGGGTATCGCTATCGGGTTAGCAGGTGTCGTCCTGATGTTGCGCCCCTGGGAAGCAAGCGGAACTCTGACCGGTTCGCTGATCGCACTATGCGCCTCGGCCTGCTAAGGCATTAGCAATGTCATCGTCACCACCCATTTGAGCGGCAACATCCACCCTGCACCACTGGCTGCCCTCCAAATGGGTTTTTCCGCACTCTTGTGCGCAATGTTCCTGCCCACCGGGGCACTCTACTTCCGTTGCTCATGGCTCGTTGCCTTGGCAATCGGCTTCCTTGGGATTCTCGGGACAGGCATTGCACAAGCCATTTTCTTGCGCGTTATTGAACAAGATGGTGCCGTTATTGCCTCTACCGTGACCTACCTCGTGCCAGTGGTCGCCATCAGTATTGGACCGTTAGTTCTCCACGAGCAGTTAGCCTGGACCACCCTCGCTGGAATGGCAGTCACGCTTACTGGGGTGTGGCTAGCGCGGCGACGTTAATCGTCACAGGAAAGCTCCGGTGGCTTTGGCCCTCTGGCATTGTCCTCAGGCGGAATGAGCATGCACACGTCACGGCGAGGTTCTTGGGCTGATTCATCAAAGCGCGCGGTAAACCACAAGTGGGGATCACTCAAACAGATCACCGGGTCACCGTCATCAATGACTTCAGATTCCTCAATCGCGCGAAGCACCCGCGTATGGACCTCTTCCACGATGAGATCGGGATCGAGACCGGAAAAACAGCACTGAAAATCAGGAAGATTGAAAGCTGCTGCTCCCAGTGAGTCGATAAGAGTGGCATCGTCGCTGCCCACACGTCGGATCGAGATGATCCCCACCGGCCACGCCTCACTTGGCTTACGCATCAGTGAACGCGACGGACGCCATGCCAGCGCTGCTGGGCGCATCGCTCGATAGAACGCGCTCACGGTGGCTTGGAGAGCCTGAATCCGTCGCATCGGGTCATACCAACCGCCATTAAAGTCTTCGACGATTTCTACCCATCCGTGGAGCTGCGCGATCTCTTCTTGGGCTGTTTCCCAGTTCGCTGGCGAACCAAAATCGTCGAGCTCCCACGGGGTACACGGCTGGATAATGTGAGCTGCCCAGACCGGTGTACCTTCAGGCGTGGCCCACAACAGACCGTGCTGAGGTAACCGCAGGCACTCGCCCTCACTTGTGATCTCGGGATAGTCCTTTGCCAGAAGTTCACGCAGGAGTGGATTGGCCAAAGATACTGACGTAGGGAAGATCGCAGCGACGCGTAATGGTATGAGCCCAGCGCTATCACCATCTGGCCAAGGTGTATCTGTCACCGTGTTGTCCTCCACCACAATTGAACCGCTGCATCAGTGCAACGCTTCGACCCTACGCCAAGAGTTCTCACCCCGCCTATCGCTCCTGGGGAATTACTGCGGTAATCTTCGAGTGCTACTCGCCATACGAAAGGCTTATCTGCATGTATCAGGCCAACATCACTCGCGATGAGGCTAAGCGCCGCTCCGCGGTCCTGCACGCACAGTCCTACGAGGTCTTTGTGGATCTCTCGGGCCGCTACTTCGACGGTACCCCGTTGGAGGACCCGGAAAAGAACTTCGTGTCGCGCTCCGTCGTGACCTTCGATTTTGAAGGCGGCGAGCAGAATATCAATATCATTGCTGACCGCATTCTCGAAGCCTCCATCGACGGCACCCCCATCGATCCGCAGAGCTACGCCGACTACAAGCTCGGCTTCACTGCGGACAAGGGCACCCACACACTTTCCGTCACCGGCCTCATGGTCTACAGCCACACCGGTGAAGGTCTCCACCGTTTCATCGATCCTGCCGATGACAAGACCTACCTGTACACACAGTTTGAGTCTGCCGACGCGCGTCGCATGTATGCCAACTTTGAGCAGCCCGATCAGAAGGCCACCTTCCAGTTCTCCTTCCTTGCGCCGGAGAAGTGGCTGGTGATTTCTAACGCTGAACTCGCCGCCAAGACTGACTGCGGCGATGGTTTCGCTGAGTTCCGTTTTGAGACGACGAAGCGCATGTCGAGCTACATCACGGCTCTCGTTGCTGGTGAGTACATCCGTAAGGATCCCGCGCAGGCATTCGTTGCTGGCGCTGGCGAGGTCCCCATGGGCTTGATCTGCCGCGAGTCGAACGCTCCGTTCATGGACGTCGACAAGATCTGGGAAACCACCCAGCGTGGTTTCGAGGTCTTTGAAGAGGCCTTCGGCCAGGCTTACCCCTTCGGTAAGTACGACCAGTCATTCGTGCCGGAGTTCAACGCAGGTGCGATGGAGAACGCAGGCTGCGTTACCCACCGTGACGAATACTTGTTCCGTTCCCGCGTCACCGCAGCCTCCTACGAAGGCCGCGACAATACGATCCTGCACGAGCTGTGCCACATGTGGTTCGGCGATCTGGTCACGATGACCTGGTGGGATGATCTCTGGCTCAACGAGTCCTTCGCGGAGTGGGGCGCTCACTTTGCGCAGGCCAAGATCGCGCAGAAGTACAACACCGGCGTTGATGCCTGGGCTACCTTCTGCAACGGTCGTAAGAACTGGGCTTACTCGGTCGATCAGATGCCCACGACGCACCCCATCGCTGCCGACATGGTGGATCTTGAAGCCGTTGAGCTGAACTTCGATGGCATCACCTACGCCAAGGGTGCTTCCACCCTCAAGCAGCTTGTGGCATTCGTTGGTGAAGAGAAGTTCCTCACCGGCATCAAGGCCTACATGGGCAAGCACAAGTTCGGTAACACGCAGTTGTCGGATCTTCTTGAAGAGCTCACCACCGCCTCAGGCCGTGATTTGTCGCGCTTCACTGCCGAATGGCTCGGCCAGCCCGGCGTCAATATCTTGGCACCGAAGTTCGAGACTGCCGAAGGCGCCTACACCAAGTTCGAGGTGCTCCAGAGCGCTGCGAACCCGGATCACCCGCAGTTGCGCCAGCATCGCATCGCCATTGGTTGCTACAACCTTGTCGATGGCAAGCTCACCCGCACACAGCGCTTTGAGGTCGATGTCGATGGCCCGGTCACTGAGATCGCTGAGCTCAAGGGCGTCAAGGTCCCGGCCCTGCTCCTCCTCAACGACGATGACCTCACCTACTCGAAGATCCGTCTCGATCAGGACTCGTTGTCGCGCGTCGTTGCCGATATCGACAAGCTTGATTCTCGTCTGGCTCGGGCACTGTGCTGGGGCGCAGCCTGGGATATGTGCCGCGACGGCGAAATGAAGGCTGCCGATTACATCGCCATGGTGTTGCGTGGCGTGGGCGTCGAGGACGACATGACAGCAGTCCAGAGCACCTTGGCTTACAGTCAGCAGGCGCTGTGGAGCTTCGTTCCGGCTGATCAGCGCATCGCGCTTCGTGATGAGATGACCAAGACCATGGCATCTTTGCTCCGCGATGCCGAGCCTGGCTCGGATAAGCAGCTCACTTTCGCTCGCACGCTGGCTTCTGTCGCCAACAGCGACGCGGCAGCCTCGCTGTTCCAGGGCTGGCTTGACGGCGAAGAGGTCCCTGAGGGCCTGTCCATCGATCAGGATCTGCGCTGGACGCTGCTGTACTCGTTGGCTCGTCAGGGCAAGGCCGTCGATGCCATGCTTGATGCCGAGCTAGCCAAGGACACGACGATCACTGGCAAGGAAGCCCATGCGGCTGCCCGCGCTGCGCGTCCGACTGCTGAGGCTAAGGCTGAAGCCTGGAAGATCGCTGCTCTGGATCCCAATACCGCCAATGAGACCCAGCGCAAGGTCGCAGCATCTTTCTGCCAGAACGAACAAGACGAGGTGCTCGCACCCTACGTCGATAAGTACTTCGCTCTGGTTGAAGAGATCTCGGCAAAGCAGGGTATCTGGGCCACCCGGTCCCAGGCCATTGCCCATGCCGCTGTGATCCTCTTGTTCCCGATGAGCAAGACCGAAGAAATGCTCGCTCGTGTCGATGCATGGATGAACGGTAAGACGTTCTCCGACGGCGTGAAGCGCCAGCTTGCCGAACGTCGCGACGTCTTGGTTCGTGCGCTCAAGGCACAAAAGTCCTCGTGACATCACGCAATGCTGGCCCTCGATATATATCGGGGGCCAGCATTGCGTGATACCCGATTCAGAACGGTAAACTCATCTAGTGAATTTTCTTAACGGGATTCAGCCCAGCTACGACCT
>JBOFIQ010000316.1:0-4790 GCA_051650245.1 Propionibacteriaceae bacterium
TGTTCAAGGCCGGACATCGTATCCGTCTCGATATCGCCTCCAGCGATTATCCGCGCTTCGACGTTAATCCCAATACGGGAGCGCCAGCCTGGCAAGACGGCCCACGACAGCGCATTATCAACGAGATCGTCATGGATGAGGAGCATCCCTCAGCCGTACGGGTCTACGTGATCGACTAAGCAACACTCACTACCGAGGTGGGGGTTCTCCAACAGGAGAGCCTCCACCTCGTGTCTTATCAGCCACGCAATGTCGCGCACCCGCTGGTACTCTCATCACAGGGCCAGTTAGTGAGACAGAGCGACGGCATCGTCTTAGGAGCGGCACACTGGTCTTATCACGCAAGACCGGAGTGGAAACGGAGTTACGGTGAGCGAAGGACCAGTGGGAATATTCACCCCAGATACCCACGAGCCAAAGCATGCGCAGTTATCAGAGAATCTCGCAGCCTGGTGCGCTGAGCATCTCTACCCTGGTGATGCTTTACCCAGCGAGCGTGAGCTCATGGACCGCTATAACGTCTCTCGCGCCACTGTACGTCGCGCCCTTGACACGCTCCAGGCCTCAGGGCTTGTCGAACGTATCCATGGCCGGGGCACCTTCCTTGCCAGCCCCCGCGAGCAAGCCCACCTACTCGCCAGCTTTTCGGCCTACATGCGCAAACGCGGTATGCAGCCCTCATCGCGCCTCGACAGTATCACCAAAGTCACTACCGTACCGACCTGGGTAGCCAGCGTCTTTGGTGAAGGTGAGTTCTGGCGCATCGAACGCGTCCGTATGGCTGACGGCGTCCCAGTCTCTCACGAGATTAACTTCTACCCCGTCGCGCTTGCCCCCGACCTTGGCCATCAAGATCTCTCTGGCTCGCTCTATACGCTCTTTGCTGACCGTTACAACCTCGTCATTGATGCCGCCGATCAGCACATCAGCGCCGAAATTGCCGACGTCCACATCTCTCGCTCGCTTGGGCTCCCTCTGGGCGCTCCGCTGCTTGTCCTTCGTCGCACGTCAATTGCTGTGGGTAAGCCGGTGGAATGTTCCACGAACCACTACCGTGGTGATCGCTTTGAGATCCATGTCTCCGTACCGAATGAAGGCGCTGCCTCGCTAGGACCAACGTCACAGCACACTAGCTAAAAACACCAAATAGCGGCGGCTCTGGTTTCCCAGAGCCGCCGCTATTTGTGTTGTTGTAAACCTAGGCAAGTTCAATGAGCGCCTGGCCACCCTGAACCGGGTCACCCTTCGCTACCAAAATCTTGGCTACCTTGCCGTCGGCAGGAGCGGTGATTTCGGTTTCCATCTTCATGGCTTCGAGAACCACGACGACCTGACCAGCCTTGACCTCGTCGCCTTCGGCAACGTTGATCTTGAACACCGAGCCCGCGAGCGGAGCCGGAATCGCGTTAGCTGAACCGCCAGAAGCAGCCGCCGCCGGAGCAGCAGCCCCGGCAGCGCCGCCGCCGATCACGATCGCGCCAAGGCTCTTGGGAGCCTCATCTTCGACCTCGACGTCGACGACGTACTCCTGACCGTTGACATTCATCTTGAGTTTCATAATTTCAATTCCTCACTTGGTGCGTGGTCAGCGACGACGGCTATTCCACTTGCCAGCCGGGTTGGAGTAGTGAATTGCACGGACCTTGCCCTTGATACCCATGTAGGCACAAGCAGCAGCGGTCAGCGCCATGATGGTCTCCTCCGTAGCCACAGGAATGCGGCCTTGGAGGTTCTCCACCTGCTTTTCGAGAGCTTCAATGCGCTTGAGAGCGGCCTTGAGCTGAGTTTCGAGTTCCTCGTTCATGATCGCTCCTTACTGCGGGCTCAGGCCGTGCTTCTTAGGCGGCCGGGCCTCGCGCTTGGTGTAGTAGATGCCTAGGGCATCGGCGATCTTGGCACGGGTTTCGGCCGGATCGATGATGTCGTCAACGAGACCACGCGAAGCTGCCATGTACGGCGTCGAGAAGGTCTCGCGGTACTCCTCGATAAGTTCGTCCTTACGAGTGGTCGGGTCCTCAGCAGCGGCGATTTCCTTGCGGAAGACGACGTTGACTGCACCCTCAGCACCCATAACGGCGATCTCAGCGGTCGGCCAGGCGATCACGCGGTCTGCACCAAGGTCCTTGGAGCACATCGCGAGGTAAGCACCGCCGTAGGCCTTCTTGAGCACCACCGTGATCTTCGGCACCGAGGCTGACGAGTAGGCAAAGAGCATCTTCGCACCGTGGCGAATAATGCCGCCATGCTCCTGTGCCACACCCGGAAGGAAGCCCGGCACGTCGACCAAGCTCACAATCGGAATGTTGAACGCGTTGCAGAAGCGGATGAACTTCGACGACTTGTCCGAGGCATTGATATCGAGGCAGCCAGCCATGACCGACGGCTGGTTGGCGATGAAGCCAACCGTCTGACCGACGATACGACCGAAACCGACGACGATATTGCGTGCCCAGCCCTCTTGAACTTCCAGGAAGTCCCGGTGATCGACGATCTCCAGGATGACGTCGCGGACGTCATAACCCTTCTTAGCATCATCAGGGATGATCTCACGCAGCTTCGGATTAGCCTCAACGACATCATCCGGGTCCACAATCGGAGCATCTTCGGCGTTGTTCTGCGGGAGGAAGCTGAGCAGCTTCTTCGCGATGAGCAATGCCTGCTCGTCATCATCAGCCACGAACGAAGCAACACCGGACTTCTGCATGTGCGCATCAGCGCCACCCAGATCGTCTTGCGATACCTTCTCGCCGGTTACCGTCTCGATAACACCCGGGCCGGTGATGAACATGTGTGCCTTGCGGGTCTGGATGATGAAGTTCGTTAGCGCGGGGCTGTAGACCGCACCACCAGCACACGGGCCAGCGATGATCGAGATCTGTGGGACGACGCCTGAGAGCAGCACGTTGGCGTAGAACACCTTGCCGTAACCCGACAGGGAGTCGATGCCTTCCTGAACACGCGCACCGGCAGAGTCGTGGATGAAAACGAACGGAGTTCCCGTCTTCAACGACGCCATCAGCGCATCGGTGACCTTGATCAGTGCTGCTTCGCCAGCCGAACCACCCATGACGGTGAAGTCCTGCGAGGCGAGGTGAACCGGACGCCCCATGATGGCAGCGCTACCGGTCACAACACCGTCAGCAGGCATGTCAGCCTTATCCATACCGAAGAACGTGGTGCGGTTCTTGCGGAACATGCCTGTTTCATTGAACGAACCCGGATCGACAAGCGCATCGATACGCTCACGCGCACCGAGCTTGCCCGAATCGTGCTGCTTGGCGAGCTTTGCTTCGCCGCCGCCAGCACTCACGCGGGCGCGGGATTCGTCTAACTGGGCTAGACGATCCGCCATAGTCTTTTGCTTTTTAGTCATTGTCATTAACTCCGTGGTTTACGCGGGCTCAACAGCGACAGTTTGGGTGCGACCGCCAACGGTGACGTTGTACTTGATCGGGCCGGTAAGTGCCGTTGCATTACCCTCGGCTTCTGCCTTCAACTGAGCTTCGGTCTTTGCGACGCTCTTAGGACCTTCAGCGCGCGTGGTGAAGAACTTCTCCGCAACAGCCGGGAACATGGCGTAGGTGAGAACGTCTTCGTCGGTGCCGTCGAATCCTTCAATGGCTGAAGCCTTAGCTGTCAGCTCATCCCACTCAGGCTCAAGCAAGTCTGCCGGACGACCAGTGATCGGCGGCTTCTTCGCCTGGGCTTCAGCGATCTTGATGACCTCTTCATTACGCGGAGCCATGCACTCGCCGTAGTAGCCGAGCATGAGGTCTGCGAACTCGCCAGTCAGAACCTTGTAGGGGCCCATGAGGACGTTGAACACAGCCTGGGTGCCCACGATCTGGGAGGACGGGGTAACCAACGGCGGGTGGCCAGCGGCTTCCTTAACCCGGGGAACCTCTTCCATGACCTCACGGATGCGGTCGCCCGCGCCCTGAGCCTTGAGCTGGGACTCCATGTTGGAGAGCATGCCGCCGGGGATCTGCGAGGAGAAGATGTCGGTATCGACGAGCGTGGCCGACTCGAAGTGCTTGTACTTCGGACGGATAGCGGCGAAGTGATCGCGGACACGACGGATACGCTCCATGTCGAGGCCGGTCTCGTAGCCGGTATCTTCCAGCATTTCGACCAGAGATTCGGTCGGGTTGTGGCCCGGGCCGAGCGACATCGAGGAAACGGCGGTGTCAACGACGTCTGCGCCAGCTTCGATGGCCTTCATCAGCGACACAAGCGTGACGCCAGTGGTGGCGTGGCAGTGAACGTTGATCTGAACATTCTCGCCGTAGGTTTCCTTGATACCACGCACGATGTCGTAGGCAGGCTGCGGCTTGAGCAGTGCAGCCATGTCCTTGAATGCGATGGAATCGGCACCCATATCGAGCAACTGACCAGCGAGCTTGATGTAGCCCTCAGTCGTGTGCACGGGGGAAACCGTGTAGGATATCGTGCCCTGTGCGTGCTTACCGGTCTTCTTGACCGCAGCCATGGCATGTTCCATGTTGCGCGGATCATTGAGAGCGTCGAATACGCGGAAGACGTCCATGCCATTCTCGGCGGACTTATCCACGAAGCGGTCGACGACCTCATCGTTGTAGTGCCGGTAGCCCAGCAAGTTCTGTCCACGCAGCAGCATCTGCAGGCGGGAGTTCGGCATCAACTCGCGGAAGGTACGCAGACGCTTCCACGGATCTTCATTGAGGAAACGGATGCAGGAGTCGTATGTTGCACCGCCCCAGCACTCAACCGACCAGTAACCGGTCTTGTCAATATCCTCACACGCGGCGACC
>JBOFIQ010000317.1:0-3750 GCA_051650245.1 Propionibacteriaceae bacterium
AAGGTATCTTCATCAACTTTAAGAATGTGGTGCAGACTTCCCGGATGAAACCACCATTCGGTATCGCCCAAGCTGGCAAGAGCTTCCGCAACGAGATCACCCCCGGTAACTTCATCTTCCGTACTCGTGAGTTTGAGCAGATGGAACTGGAGTTCTTCTGTGTTCCCGGTACCGACGAGCAGTGGCATCAGAGCTGGATTGATGAGCGCTGGAACTGGTATTTGGGTCTTGGCATTAACCCGGAGAACTTGCGGTTCTACGAGCACCCGGCGGAGAAGCTGTCGCATTACTCGAAGCGCACCGTCGATATTGAGTACAAGTTCGGTTTCACCGGTTCTGAGTGGGGCGAGCTGGAAGGTATCGCGTCGCGTACTGATTTTGACCTCAAGAGCCATTCGTCTCACTCCGGTCAGGATTTGCAGTACACCGACACGGTGACAAAGGAAAAGTATTTCCCCTACGTCATTGAGCCGTCGGCTGGACTGACGCGGTCGTTGATGGCGTTCTTGGTTGATGCGTACACCGAGGAAGAGGTGCCCACCGCTAAGGGTGGTACCGAAACTCGGGTCTCGCTCAAGCTGGACCCACGCTTGGCCCCGGTCAAGGTCGCGGTGTTGCCATTGTCGCGTAACGAGGCTTTGTCACCGAAGGCTCGCGAGTTGGCGGCCTCGCTGCGGGAAAATTGGAATGTTGATTTCGACGATTCGCAGTCGATTGGTAAGCGTTACCGTCGTCAAGATGAGATCGGTACGCCGTTCTGCGTCACGGTTGATTTCGATACGTTGGACGATAATGCGGTGACGATTCGTGAACGGGACACGATGGCTCAAGAGCGCGTGCCGCTCGATCAGGTCGTGGGCTACTTAGCTCAACGCCTCATCGGCTGCTAAAGCAGAGAAAAGCGCGCCGTCTCCGTTATTGGGACGGCGCGTTGCTTTGCCAGGGGAATAACACCACAGCAAGAAGCGCTGTAATAGAGAGACGTTGAGGGAGAGAGAATCTGTGATGACTGAGAACGAGTACGTGCAAGAACCAGAACACCACTACCCAGATCGCCCCTGGCCGGCAGTCTGGTCATTGGTAGTGGGATTCTTCATGATCTTGCTCGATGGCACAGTGGTCACAGTGGCGATGCCCGCAATCATGGCGGGACTGGATACCGATATCAACGGGGCCGTGTGGGCGACCTCGGCCTATCTCTTGGCCTATGCCGTGCCGCTACTGATCTTTGGTGCACTCGGGGATCGTATTGGCCCCAAGCGTATGTATCTGACGGGCTTAGTGATCTTCACGCTGTCATCAGTGTTGTGTGGTCTATCAGGTTCTATCGCGGCGCTCATCGCATGGCGAGCGGTTCAAGGTGTTGGTGGTGCCATGCTCAGCCCCCAGACGATGGCAATCACCACCCGTCTCTTTCCGCCGCAGCGACGTGGCGCAGCGATGGGTCTATGGGGAGCTGTCGCTGGTATCGCAGCGCTGCTAGGCCCGCTCATGGGTGGTCTTTTGGTCGATGGTCCGGGCTGGGAATGGATCTTCTTCATTAACTTCCCCATTGGCATCATCGCCTTTTTCCTGTCATGGCGTAACGTCCCGGACGTCGAGACGCGTAAACACCGCTTTGACTTCGTCGGTGTTGTGCTTTCTGCTATTGGCATGTTCTGCCTGATCTTTGGTCTGCAAGAAGCAGAATCGTACGACTGGGGCCAGATCTGGGGACCGGTCTCGGTTTGGAGCCTCATCATTACTGGCATCGTTGTCATGCTCGGCTTTGTCGTGTGGCAAGCCGTTCAAAAGGGCGAGCCGCTGGTACCACTGGCACTTTTCAAGGATCGTAACTTTGCCGTGGCTAATGTGACCATTTGTGCCATGGGTTACCTCGTCACGTCGATGGTGATCCCGATCATGCTCTACACCCAAACCGTGCGCGGGCTCACCCCAACGAGAGCAGCGCTGCTGACGATCCCATCGGCAGTAGTTGCGGCCGTCTTGTCACTGATCATTGGCAAGCTCCTGAACTCGCGCAATCCGCGCTGGTACGTCGTCGCGGGAATGAGTTGTTTGGCACTGAGCTTGGCGCTCTACATCGTCTTGATGAAGCCCGACTATTCCGTGTTGTGGCTTCTTGTGCCGTCATTTACACAAGGTCTGGGGAACTCGATGATCTGGGGGCCATTATCAATTTCGGCAACCCGTAATCTGCCGGTACATCGGGCCGGTTCTGGTTCTGGCGTCTATAACACCACGCGCCAAATGGGTTCTGTGCTTGGCTCCGCGATGATCGCTATGGTCATGGCTAACCGAATTGCTGCACACCTACCGACTGGGGCTGGACCGCAGATGTCGCGTAGCGGTACGCAGCTCCCAGCCTTCCTCCAAGAACGATTTGCGACGGCACTTGCGCAGTCCTTGTATCTGCCGCTGGCTGCCGCTGTGATAGGTGCGATCGCGGCGCTATTCCTCGTCCCAGTACACAAGCGCCCCGTAGACTAGCTCCTTCATCGGAGAGGATTGTGTTGTGGAGTTGCGTCTAGCTGCGCCAAGTCGCCCGGATGCGGTGGTGGCATCGACCCCGGTTATTTTGGCGCCGATGGCAGGTATCACTACTCCAGCATTTCGCTCTTTGTGCCGTGAACAAGGTGCAGGGCTCTACATCTGCGAAATGATCACCGCGAAAGCACTCGTGATGGGTAATGAGCGCACCAAGAAAATGCTGCAATTTGCTCCTAACGAGCAGATCCGTTCGGTCCAGCTCTACGGCGTCGACCCAGCCGTCATGGGGGAGGCCACCTCAATTCTGTGTGAGGAGTATGGGGTCGATCACGTTGATCTCAACTTTGGCTGTCCCGTCCCGAAAGTCACGCGCAAGGGTGGCGGCGGCGTCTTGCCATGGAAGCTGGATCGCTTTCGCGCCATCATCAGGTCGGTGGTCCAGACTGCCGATACCTATGGAGTCCCCGTGACGGTGAAAACCCGTATTGGGATTGATCCTGACCACACCACCTACATTGATGCTGGATTAGCTGCCCAAGATGAAGGCGTCGCGGCTGTGACGCTTCATGGCCGGACTGTAGCGCAGTCGTACGGTGGCACTGCTGATTGGCGTCCTATTGCTGATCTCGTCCAGCGGCTCGATATTCCGGTCTATGGCAACGGCGATATCTGGGAAGCCGATGATGCTCTACGCATGGTGGAACAGACCGGTTGCGCCGGAGTCGTCGTCGGGCGTGGATGTTTAGGCAGACCGTGGCTTTTCTATGATCTAGCCCAGGCCTTTACCACTGGAACCTTCACTCGTAGCGAGCCGAACTTGGGCGAAGTGCTCGCGATGGCGCAACGCCATGGTGAGTTGTTGGCCCAATTCGAAGGGGCCGAACACGCAGCCCGGGATTTGCGTAAACACCTTGGCTGGTACGTCAAAGGGTTTGGTATTCCGGGCCATCTGCGTGAGAAGTTGGGCAAGATTGACGCTATCAGCGATATTGAGGCAGTCGTTGCTGATGTGGATAAGACCTTGCCTTTCCCAAAGCACTGTGGCACTCGCGGACGTACTGGAACCCCAGGGCGACGAGTACCAATGCCTGATGGCTGGTTAGATGATCAGTGTGGGCTTCATACCGTGATCGAGGATGATGCCGAGGTCGTGGGCGGGTAGCAGCTACAGGAGGCATAAGCGTGAATGATCTGATTCAGCCCGGTAAGCGTGCACAGCAATGGATCACGACGACGGCAGGCTTCAGCACGGATGGGCTC
>JBOFIQ010000318.1:0-5035 GCA_051650245.1 Propionibacteriaceae bacterium
CTAGACGTCCAACCCCCAAGAGGAGCGCAGCGAAGACCACGCTGTAGAGGCTATTGACCCATTGCGCATCAGCCAGGCTGAGGTTCAGCTCCGAAATGATCTTGGGCAATGCGATAGCGACGATCGTGCCATCAAGAACGATGAGCGCGAGTGCCGCAGCGAGCACTCCCAGAGCTACCCACTTATGTGGGGCGCGCTCCGGCGACTGTGTTTGCGACACCATGTCTCTATAATACCACAATGGACACTGTTTTAATGAGGATTTCAGTGGACTTGGACAAAAATCAGCGCGCTTGAATCATGGAATATAGTTAGCTTGAGCAACAATTAGGAAGGGCTGCCATGTCGACCGTACCGCTTACCGAATTGGCCTGCGACCTCCGCATCGCGTGCTTGCGACTTACTCGTCGACTGCGGTGCACCAAAATGTCAGCACTCCCTCCACATTTCTTCTCGCTGCTCGCCACACTCGACGAAGGCGATTGCACTGCTGCTGAGCTTGCCTGCCGCGAGCGGGTCAGCGCACCGTCAATGTCGCGCACCGTTGCTGAACTAATCGAGCGCGGCCTCGCAACACGCCATCCTGACGCCCACGATCGTCGCCGTCTCCAGATTGCGATCACCAATGATGGCCGAGCAGCACTCCAAGCGGCGCGTCAAGAACGCAACCAGTGGGTCGTAGAACATCTCGCTACCCTCACCGAACAAGAACGGGTAACGCTCGCTAAAGCGACTGTCATCATCAACAAGATCTTGGATCACGAATAATGAGTGCCACCTTTAGCTCACTGTCTATCGCGAACTACCGCAAATACTTCTCCGGTCTACTCGTCGCCAACCTCGGTATGTGGATGGCGATTACCGCAAAATCCTGGCTCGTTCTCGAAGAACTCACTCAGCATGACGCCGCCGCCTTGGGCATCATGACGGCGATGGTTTTTGCTCCGGCGCTCGTCTTTGCTCCGGTAGCTGGTTTCATCGCAGACCGTTACCCCAAACGCGCCATCATGCTCACCTGCCAGCTATGTCAGCTCGCCACAGGGATCGTCATGGCCTATCTCGTGCTCAGCGGGAGAATCGAACTCTGGCAGGTCTATATCTTGGGCTTCCTCGACGGCACGGCCAGCGCACTTTGTAGCCCTGCGCAGCAAGCCTTCGTCAGCGAAGTGGTCCCGCCCGAGAATCTTGCCAATGCCATCTCGCTCAATAGTGCCCAATTCCAAGCGGCACGGCTCCTAGGGCCTGGTATCGCTGGTGTGTTAATCGCAGCGCTCGACACCGGCACCGTATTAGCCATCAACGTGTTCACCTTCGCGTTCTATATCCTCATGCAGCGGTTAATGGACCCCGCGAAACTGACCCCAACACCATTGCAGCGCGGCAAAGGGCAGCTCATGGAGGGATTGCGTTACGTCAAACGTCGCCCCGACATCATGTTGTTGATCTTTTGCGCTTTCATGATGGGGAACTTCGGTTTCAACTTCGGCATTTCCAATCCCCTGATGGCCACACAGGCCTATGGCAAGGGCGCAGCAGAGTTCGGCGCACTGGGCTCCATCATGGGCATTGGCGCCCTCATGGCAGCGCTACTGTCAGCTCGCAGCGCCCGCCCCCGACTGCGCTACATCTTGATGGCATTAGTGCTATTCACTTTTGCCTCAGCGATCGCCGCCTGCTCACCGTGGTATTGGTTCTTTGCCATCATGCAGGTTCCCATTGGTCTGGGGTCAGTCATGGTGCTTGTCATCGGCAACTCATTGGTCCAGATCGGCACTGCACCGGAGTTCCGTGGGCGCGTTATGACTGTCTGGTCGACGATGCTTCTTGGTGGAACACCATTCATTTCACCGCTCGTCGGTTGGATCGGTAAGACAGCCGGCGCGCGGGCAACTGTATGGTTCGAGGCGCTCTCTATCGCTGTGACCTGCGTCATCGTGGGGATCTGGGTCAGCCGCAGTGAAGATATTCGGCTTCGCTTAGACCGAGATCGTGGCATGCCGTGGCTCTACATCACCCGTGGAGCAATCGCTGAAGATGTTGTCGACGCCTTGGCTGAGCGTAAATAGTTCTCTGCCCACATAGCAGCTCTCTCTCCAAACGAACTACCTAGTTCATGTGACAGAGTTCATAGATCTGTGAAGGGTGATATTCAAGATCACCCCATCATAGGTGTTATCTATCGCACTTTCTGCGATCGTCGCTCCCCGGCCTGCTAAGCCCAGCGCTAGCACCGTCTGAGAGCACGAAAGCCCACGATTGCAGTGACGAACAGTGTGCTTTGATCAATAATGCAACCGACTGAAATCCCACAGACCCGAACTAAAGATCACCCCAGATGTATCGAATTGCCTAGACCGTATTTTTCTCCATGTAGAGTTTCCCCGTCGAAATTCATGGAAAGGCCAGATATGCCGCACCGCGCTCTCTACACCGAGCAAATCACCTTGCTGCGCATGTACCGCGCACTCGTCCAGGCAGAGCTTGCCCGGATTGGGAAGAAGGTTGGGTTGCACGCTACTGACGTCGCCGCCCTGAACCACATTCTGGATAACCACAAATTGGGTAATACGCTAAGCCCCGGTGATTTGGGCCAGCTCCTGAGCTTGTCCGGCCCGGCAACGACCGCGTTGCTAGATCGCTTGGAGAACGCCAAGTACATCGTGCGCCAGCAGAGTGCAACCGATGGTCGCCGCATCGAGATTCACCTCACCGAAGAGATGGATACCCGCCCCGGCCACAGCATCTTTGCCGATCTGGGTAACGTCATCCGTGGCGAGCTTGATAAGCGCACCCCCGAAGAGGTAGCGACGTTTACCAGCATCCTCACCGATATCGATAACGCCATTGAGCTTGATCTTGGGATGGAACTTCAGTAAGCACTGAGTTCCCCGCTGGCGAGATGCCAGAGCTTTATGACAGCGACCAGTCCACCAACTGGTCGCTGTTGTATTCCCCGGCTGGCCAGATAGCTCGCTCGATACCGGCAGCCGCGAGCGCCTTGCGGCACCCCGGGCAGGGCGGATCGGTGATGTAGGCAGTAGCGCCCTTCGTGTCACGGGTCGCAAAGAGCAGCGAGTTCATCTCGGCGTGGATCGCGATACAGAACCCCGGCGTTCCTGGGCGGTCATAATCACCCAGTCCTGGGACCTGGTCATAGCCAAGTTGCCCACGCGGACAAGCGCCCTCCAAGCAGTCGGGCTGACCGGGGGCTGCCCCGTTGTAGCCCGTGGCAATGATTCGACGGTCCAGCACCAATACTGAACCCACGCGACGTCGGGTGCATTTCGCGCGAGCGGCGACTGCTGTTGCGATACCGAGGAAGTATTCATCCCAGCCAGGGACTGTCGTATTCATGGAAACGAGCGTAAGGCGCTAGACTATTTCACGCCACCTGACCAAGGTGGCGTGCCCCTGTAGCTCAGCGGTAGAGCTGCGGACTTTTAATCCGTAGGTCCTGGGTTCGAATCCCAGTGGGGGTACTGCCTTGCAGATAAGGGCTTTCCCTTAATTGAAACAAAACGCAGTTTTCTTACAGCGTCGCTGCGTGACACCAACACCAGTTACAACGTCATCGCGACGCTGTAACCCCACTCACAACATAGTTACAACGTCACCACGCGGCCCCCATTACGGATCCCGCCGATGAGGACTTTGGCTGTCCTCTAGGCATGCTTTTCTGTCTACATTCCATATTTCCCAAAAGGCCAGAAAGGAACACTACAAATCCGTGGGTCCTGGGTTTGAATCCCTGTGGGGATAGCACTAGTTGAACAGCTTTTTCATACTGCACCTAGGCTGGAGCTATGGACGGAAGCTACCTGATGTTGCTGAGCGGGATTCTCGCGGCTGGCGTCGCGCTCATCAGCGGGCTTGGCCTTGCCGATCGTCGCTCCTCCCGACGGGCAGCCCAGTCTCCCCCACCGCCCTTACCTGACAACACCGACGCCCCAATCCCGGACTATCTACCTGTGACAACTGCACTCCGGGCTTCTGCGCCAACTCCACATATCGACGTCGATGAGTTACGTCGCACTTTGTCCGACGCACACCAGGTGGATGCTCACTTAGCTGAGCCAGCATTTGCTCACGTTGAGGCTTACGCCGTCATCGAGGATGCAGCTGTGGCTGTACTGACTGCGTCCCCGCAAAGCCTTCGTGAACTTCTCGGCATCTTTGAACATGCGCAAGGATCTCCACTCGTGCTCGTCGCTCCCGCTTTTGGCGATACCACCGTGATCGATCTCCTGGCCAATCATCGCCAAGGCCTACTCAGCGTTTATCCAGTAATCGCTGATGACCCCACGAGTATCGCCACCCTCGTTGGCGCAGAACCCATCGATGAACTCGACCTCCACTCGGGCTACGTCGCCCGCCTTGGCCATGCCACCCGCTGGGTTAGCGATTCTCGACATAGCTGGTGCGAAGTCTCAACCCTCACGTCAGAGTAGAGGTAATTTTCGTGTCGGCTCATCGCCGATCTGAGCACACTTGTGCAGCTCTCACCAGATATCTATCATCTGCTTTTCCTGTCCTCACACCCCATCCATCATTGGACTAGCAGCACCCGCCAATCTCCCACCTTCATCGGCGTTGGTCGCAACAAAAAGATCATTATTACCGCCCTGTGACTAGGCATATCACCCAGCACTATCTCCCATTCGGCAGCCCGTGCATCGCGGCTTCTTGCAGGAACCACAGACCGCCACCATCCTCAATTTTCTGAGATACCTTCGGCACATATTCCGACGATCTCGACGTCCTAAAACCCCGGCAAAGGCCTCTCCATCACAACTTTTGCCATGGTTATCGCGTTTTTGCCACCTGCGATTTTTCCCTAGAGTCAAGAACAGAGCAGGCGCCCGGGTCGAGGTGAAACGAGGATGATCGATCACCGGGGAAGCGATGCGGGCGTCAGCTCTAACAAAGCCCATTAGCGCGACATTACGCGTAACGACCCACCAAAAACCTGTCTATTTTGGGCAAAACCGGCTTACCCGGTAGAATAACTCTTGTCGTCAGCGATGGCGACACGTCC
>JBOFIQ010000319.1:0-2734 GCA_051650245.1 Propionibacteriaceae bacterium
AGGACGACCGTGGGCACGCTTGCTTCAGCAATGATCTGCTCAGGAACGCGGTCCGACAAGACGATCTGTGCCAGTGGCTCAGCGACGTCGTCAGCAACGTTGCTCGGTAGCGGCGGGAGCAGCCAGGGGCGCTCACGCACGATCTGCACCGGACGACCTGCGATGATCGAGCCAGTCACGCCAGCGACATCACCAGCGAAGGCCCAGCCCAACTGGTCGAGTGCGGGGATACCAAGCGAATCCGTAGCGGTTGTGACCACTGCCGTGCTACCCAGCGCAGCCCCGATCTGACGAGCCAGATCATTAGCTCCACCGACATGTCCGCCAACGACGGGAACCGCAAACCGGCCACCCTCGTCAAGGACAACAACGCCAGGATCGGCGTACTTTGTCTCCAGGAGCGGAGCAATCAGGCGCACCGTAGCGCCCAGCGCCAGGTGCGACACGATGAGGTCACATTCACTCCATGCGGCAACAAGACCACGAGCCGACGGACCGACGTAGCGCTTCGTCTCAATACCGAGTGCAGCATCAATGCGATCAGCATGGGCAGCAGATAGATCAGTGTTGTACACCTGACCGATGATCGGAGCCTTATCCGAGCCGTCGGGGGCCGTGTTCTCCCCCGGCTTGGGCGCGCCATCAGCAGCAGCTTCAGCATCGCCTTGCAACTCCGGAGGCACGCCAAGTGCTTCCATCGAATCAGGATGATGGGACAAGATCAGGACGACATGAGGGCTGAGCACATCGTCGCTGGTGAGCGCGAGTGCCTCATCTTCACTCAATACCCGTACTCGTTCATTGCTTTCGCCAAGGCGCTCCGCGACGACGAAGGTCTTGCCCAGGCCTCGCAGCCCGGCAGCCATCTCAACGATGGTACGTCCTGGAGCAGTGAGCACACCCACCTTGGGATGAACCCGAGCGGTACGCAATGTGGTGTCCAAGCCACCGGCGTGAGCCGAGATTAGCTGTGCGTCATCCCAGGGCAAGGAAACTTTGGCGAAAGCCGCCTGGAGCGAGCTCACCGTCGGCACAACCTCAACACGAAGCCCTGCTTGACGCATGCGCCGCACGACGCCGAAAAGTAAGGGATCACCAGAGGCCAGCACGATCGTGGTGGCAGTGTCGGGGAGTGCCTTGATCCGCTCAATTGCCGGACCAATCGTGCCCAGAATCTGAGCCCGATCTTCACTCACACCGAGTTCTTCAATCGCACGGCGTGAGCCGACGACGAGGTCAGCAGCAGCCGTAACGTCGCGCAACTGTTCTGAGGCTGCGCCGAGATAACCGTAAATGCGAATCATGCTTGGTCTCCTTCAGAGGCCGTGACGCCACGCGTGCCGTGGGTACGAAGGTCGAGTTGAGCATCCTTGTCCGCGCCGCGATATTCGTGACGGAAGCCAGGATGGTAAAGGTGGCTACGGGTGCTAATCGGCCCTTCAGCAAGGGCTGGGCCGACGAGCACGATGGTGTGCTTCCAGAGCTTATGCTCGCTCATCAAAGCCGAAAGCCCAGAAAGTTCACAGCGCCAGAGTTGCTCTTCAGGCCACGTCACCGAATAGCCCACGATGCACGGGGTATTCGGCGGGTAGCCACCGGCGAGAAGCTCACGCTGCAAGGTGGCGTGTCGTGCTGCTGATAGGTAGATCGCCATCGTCGCGCCATGGGAGGCGAATCCGGCAATGGTTTCCCCATCTGGCATGGGAGTACGCCCGCCCTCAAGACGAGTCAGCACCATCGACTGCGATACCTCAGGGACCGTGATTTCGACGTCCATTCGGGCAGCCGTCGCGGAGAAAGCCGAGATACCGGGGATCGTCTCGAACTCGATACCAATCTGGCGGCATAGATCGCGCTGTTCTGCTGTTGCGCCATAGATCGACGGATCACCGGTGTGTACTCGGGCTACCAGCAGGCCTTCATCGCGAGCCTTGATGTAGAGCGGTTCGAGATCTTCCAGCGGAATGGAGGCGCTGTCAATAAGCTCCGCGCCGTCCTTATGATCAGCGATAAGCCCCGGGTGCACCAAGCTCGATGCCCAAATGATGATGTCGGCTGCCGCGATTGTGCGCGCTCCACGAACACTGATGAGGTCTGCCGCGCCGGGGCCCGCCCCAACAAAGACCACCTTGCCACTCATATACGTCCTCCATTAATCGTGCGCGTAGGTGCGCTCAACACTGCCGAGAAGTAGGAGGTCGATGTTGCCTCCTCAGGATCGGTCATCGTACGCAACTGCTCCTCAGGAAGCGTGACGTTCGTCCCGACGATCGCAGTCCGCCCACGCGACGTGATCTCTGTCACGACGTCATTGAGCTGGCGACCAGCCTTATAGATCGTCACGGTGTCGCACACGTCGAGCACCTGACCAAGTTTTTCAGCACCCACGGTTGCTGGGACCAGCGCCAAGATCTCGCGTCCCTCTACCAGCGGAGTGCCCGAAGCAGCAGCGAGTGCCTGCATCGCGGTGATCCCCGGTATGAGCTGGTATTCGACATCATCGAATGCCTCATGGACAGCACCGCGCAGGTAACTAAAAGTCGAAAACACCGCTGGATCGCCAACAGTGGCAAAAACCACAGTCTGCGCACCAGCGTCAAAAGCAGCGATAGCGGCTGCTGCTGATGTTTGCCAGGCGGCAGCGCGCTTGGGGCCAACACCAGAGCGCTCACGCATAGCAAAGGGGATTCGTTGAATCTTGCTCACACATGAAGGTGCCGCGACGCTGACAATC
>JBOFIQ010000320.1:0-2378 GCA_051650245.1 Propionibacteriaceae bacterium
CACGGGCAGCCCACCCGCGAACTGCGCCCAGTTGTGATCGCAGCTATCGGCGCAGTGACGCCATTAGGCGACACCTTTCCTGCCACTCTGGCAGCCCTCAACGAGGCAAAGAGCGGCATCAGCGCAGCACCGCTGCTGAGCAAGCTCCGCCGCACCGCTGCTGCTGCAGGAACGGTGACAGCGCACGTAGAGCCAGGATCTCGCAGCCTGGCATTGGCGCACCGAGCGATCGCTGAAGCAGGCGGCGCCGATCCAGCAGTCCCCCTCGTCTGGGCCCCCATGTGGGATGGAGATCCAGCAAGTTTGGAGTTCGAGACGTCGCTCACCGTGGAAGCGACCTGCTCAGGTGGAATCAGGGCCCTGACTGAAGCAGCGCGCTTAGTGGCGATGGGTGAATGTGAGGAGGCGCTCGCGGTAGCCGTCGTCGCCCGCAATAACCCGCTCTACGCTTCCCAATTCGCCCAGCTCACAGCGCTAAGCCAATGGGACGGCGAACCTGCGCAAGCATCACGCCCCTTCGACCAGGATCGAAGCGGCATGGTGCTAGCTGAGGGGGCCGTCACTATCCGGGTACGGGCAGGAGATACCGGTGTACTCCTTGCTGGCAGTGGCGCGTGCCATGACTATGCCCATCCCACTGCTCCATCAGTCCCAGCCATTGTCGTTGCCATCGAGCAAGCCCTCACCGAGGCGCGCCTGCATGCTACAGCCGTTGATAGCATCAGCACCCATGGCACCGGCACTCGTCTTAACGACGCCGCCGAAGCCGATGCACTACACCACGTCTTTGGCGAGCGTCTCACTCACATACCGGCTACTGCGCTCAAATCGAGTACCGGGCATGCCTCGTCAGCCTCAAGTTTGCTCGAAGTTGCCGTCTTAGCCGAAACGCTGTGTAGCGGTATCGTGCCACCGATTCTGAACTGCCCACATCCCGATGTCGCGATAAATCTTGCCGCAACGTCACGGCACTATCCATCCAGCGTTGGGGTGAGCACTTCCTTTGGTTTTGGCGGGCAACATGCTGCCATCATTTTGTACCGCCAATAAACTACTTAGGCTTACCTTCTTTTCCCTAGTAGCCCCGAAAATGCCTCTTTTAATTCCACTCAATAGCCAATACTGTTCAACTATTAAAAGTCGAACCTTTGATGTTATTGCGCAGATCAACTATTTACTGTTAGATTTCGACATGCCAGCCGCCGTAAGGCCAGGGAACACGGTGTAAAACCGAGACTGACGCGCAGCGGTAAGGATGACGGCGGAGCATAAGCCACTGAGCACACGCTTGGGAAGGGGCTTCGTCGATTGATTCCGAGTCCGAAAACCTGCTGGCGAGTAGCCGCGCACTAGGCGCTGCTACTGGCAGTTCAGAAACCTCGCGTATGGGTTCTCACTGACAAAGAAAGTCTGATCACAGATGTCGGCGCTTCACCGTTCCGTCCGCTGGCTTTCGCGTTTTGGCGCCTGGGCGCTCAATACGACGATTGTCTTATTCGGCGTGAGTATCCTCGCCTTCATTTTAACCTGCCTCACTCCAGGTGATCTGGCGGAGAACATTCTGACGTCGAAGGGGATTCCGCCGACTGCTGAGATGGTGGCTGCCACCCGAGCCAACCTCGGCCTTGATCGCCCACTGGTTGAGCAATACATCACCTGGCTGGGCAAACTTTTCACCGGCGATCTCGGGATGTCGCTCAGCGCTGGTACTCAGATTAGCTCTGATTTCGCCATGCGCACGCCGCTGACCTTGGCACTCACTTTTGCCAGCCTTATCAGCGCCTGGCTCATTGCAATTCCTGTTGCAATGACCGCGGCAGCCAAAAAAGGTGGCCTCTTCGACCGTATCGCTCGCTTCTTAAGCTACCTAGGCTCAGCATTGCCTGGGTTCGTTGTCGCGCTCACCGTCCTCTACGTTTTCAGCCTGAAACTTCGGCTCTTTCCCATCTCTGCAACCCGCGATGCCCACGGCTTAGCGATGCCAGTTATCACGATGGTCATCGCAACCTGCGGTTGGTACACCCGCCAAATCCGCACCATCGCCGTCGAGGAATATGACAAGCCCTACGTCGATGGGCTGCGAGTGCGTGGCATGACTGAAGTTCGCATTGCCCGTCACGTACTTCGCAATATCGCGGCCCCTCTGGTAACTCTCGCGGGCAATAGCTTCGGAGCCCTCCTTGCTGGCTCGGCAGTCGTTGAGGCGATCTTCAACTGGCACGGCCTTGGTCAATACGCTCTGAGCGCGATCACGATGAAGGACTACCCCGTCATCCAGGCATACGTCGTGTGGTGTGCCTTTGCCTTCCTCATCTCCAATGCGCTTGCTGACGTCGCAGCATTCCTGCTTGATCCTCGCCTTGCTCAGCATGCTTCCG
>JBOFIQ010000321.1:0-1050 GCA_051650245.1 Propionibacteriaceae bacterium
CTGGACGTCGAGAGCTCAATCATTGGCTCAGTATCGCAGAGCTAGACATGCAAAGATGGCACCATGCACGATAGCGAGCAGACCCCAACCATGATGAGTTTTTCTGGCATCGGTTCCTGGCCTGGGATTGATCTTGGACAAGCTCAACTCATCGTGCGAGATCTATGTCTCGATGGTGGTATCCCCTATCTTGTGGAACTTCCAGCGCTTGGCCCAAGTACCTCAATGATCGGTCGAACCGCTGGGCTTTTGGCTGATCTTCCTGTCGAATACCTCCACGGCTCCTGGCGCTTGTCAGCGGTACGCGATACCGAAGCGCAACTGTCGCGGGCTTATCTGGGCCAAGGCCTAGACATTCTTGCTGAACTATTCGAAGGCTACGTCGGCCCTCTGAAGGTGCAAGCAACTGGCCCATGGACGCTGGCAGCCTGGCTGCAACTACGTACCGGTGAGCCGGTGCTCAGCGACGCTGGAGCAGTCGTTGAACTTCACGAATCGTTACGAGAAGGGCTACGTCAGCACGTCACTGACGTGCAACGCCAGGTTCCGGGCGCGACAGTGCTGGTCCAGTTAGATGAACCATCACTGCCCACAGTGCTCGAGGGGACTGTTCCCAATCGGACTCGGTTGTGGCAGCTTCCTGCAGTGCCGCACGATCGGGCTCGCGCAGTACTTGAAGGATTCCAGCCAGATATCGTGCATTGCTGTGCTCCTGTCGAATTATCGACGTTGGCCTGGGCGCCTGCGGTCGCCGTTGATGTACGGCACTGGTCCGAGGCGCGCTGGGAAGAAGCCCGTGACACAGTTGCGACATTGTGGGCTGGGGGAGCCACTGCTGAGCTTGTGTTACGTGAATGGCCCGGTTCCGTCGTGGCGACAAGTTCGTGTGGCTTAGCCTTGTGCGATGACCCAATACGCGAGTTGCGACGCTGTCGTGACGTCGCTCGCGAGCTATTAGATCGCCGCTGAACCCTAGCCTCACTGTATTTGCGAAAACAAACCCGATACGATGCCCAAGGCGAGAAGTTAAATCGCATCACCGCCGCGAAC
>JBOFIQ010000322.1:0-3881 GCA_051650245.1 Propionibacteriaceae bacterium
GACGACCCAGCGCTCGTCCTCGTTCACCTGCCACGTCAGCTGGTCCAAGAGCGTGGCTTGGCCGCGACGTACGGTGACTTCGGTAAGTTCAACAACGCTGGTCATAGACCAACCCTACCGAAGGTGAACCTTCACACGCCCACGTTATGCCCCGGTGGAGTGCAAACCACCATCGACATGGATCATCTCACCGGTGGTAGCGGGGAAGAAGTCTGACAAGAGCGCCACCACAGCCTTAGCCGTCGCGACGTTGGAGGTAGCGTCCCAACCCAATGGTGCTCGTCCGGCCCAAATATCGTTAAACGCTGCCGCTCCTGGGATCGCATTCTTCGCAATCGTGTCTTGCGGACCTGCAGCGACGATATTGCACCGGATGCCGTCTGGGCCAAGGTAGCGCGCAAGGTAGCGCGACGTCGATTCCAATGCGGCCTTTGCTACGCCCATCCAGTCATAGGACGGCCAGGACTGGCGCGCATCAAAGGTGAGACCAACCACGGAACTCCCCTGCCCTAGCAGCGGACGGCAGGCCATCGTCAAGGCCTGCAACGAGTACGCAGACACCTGAAGCGCGGTTGCGACATCATCCCAACCAGTTTCAAGAAAGGCCCCGCCTAATGCCGTCTCGGGATTGGCAAAAGCAATCGAATGCACGATGCCATCAAGCCCATCGACATGCTCTCTCAGCGCGTCGGGAAGTGTCGCGAGATGTTCTTCATTGGTCACGTCGAGTTCGATAACGGGGACCTCAGGGGTGAGTTTGCGCGCAACCCGATGCGTCAGCGACAAGGCTCGCCCGAAATTAGAAATAATGACCTGCGCACCTTCGGCCTGGGCAATACGCGCTACCTCAAAACCGATCGAGGTATGTGCGGTGACGCCAGCAACAAGAATCCGCTTACCATCCAAAATGCCCATACTGAATTGCCCTTCTATATGCCCATGCTGATGCCGCCGTCGACGGCGAGCAGCGTGCCGTTGATATAAGAAGCCTCCGCCGAGGCCAAGAATGTGACGGCATGAGCAATGTCATCAACCGTGCCAAAACGTTTTGCTGGGATCCGCTCTAGATATTTCTGCGCTAGCTCCTCTGGAAGCTCTGCAGTCATCTCGGTCTCAATAAATCCCGGAGCGACGACGTTCGCGGTGATCCCACGTCCACCAAGTTCAGCCGCGAGCGAGCGGGAGAAACCCAGCAGCCCGGCCTTCGAAGCCGCATAGTTTGCTTGCCCTGGTGAGCCCGTAAACCCGACGACGGAGGAGATATAGATCAACCGACCCCAGCGTGCCTTCGCCATCGGCTTTGCGACCCGACGGGTACAGCGGAAAGCACCAGAAAGATTGGTATTGAGTGTTGCGGCAAAGTCCTCATCGCTCATCCGCAGTAGCAAGGTGTCATGCGTGATCCCCGCATTGGCAACCAAAATCTCCACCGGGCCAAGCTCGTTCTCGATCTGGGTGAATGCTGCGTCTACTGACTCGCTACTGGTGACATCGCACTGAACGCCAAGGACGCCTTCAGGAGCAGTACCTGCACGCGATGTTGCCGCGACACGATAACCCTGCTCTAGAAAACGCGAAGCGATGGCGGCCCCGATTCCACGCGAGCCACCCGTTACACATACAACTCGGGAGTTTTCCACTCCTCTAACCTAGCGAGCAATGAGCGCTTATGTGTAAGGACCATCCACCAAGACCAGTGCTAGTCCTTGGTAGAAATTGACGATGACTCAGTCGTGACGCTCGCCGGTATCGCCTTGACGAAACAGTAGATCGGTCATCGTGGTGTGGACCCGCTCGATCTGAGGAATGTCTTTAAGTACCACCGGGTCTTCGGCTGCGGTTTGCAGTACCAGCGTGCCGCACCCCAACATTCGATCAAGAAGAGACTTCTCATACGTGACGTCGTTGATCCGGGCTAGCGGCAGGTCATGTCCACTGCGGTGCACAACACCGCGCTGGGTGATGATCCGGCGATCGGTGAAGGTGAAGCTGACTGAACGCCACACGATCAGTGGCCAAACGAAGAACACCACAGCAACTACTAGCGCTGCGATGCCAACGATCCACCGCAGCCAGAAGCGACTGGTCTCGGGAGCTTTGCTCGAGATTGCCCACAAACACAGCCCCATCGCACTAAGGTCTGCCAGCAGGATCAGGCAGGGGACGATGATCTCCTTGAGATGAGAATGGAGGTCAAGGATGATCTGTTCGCCGTCACCTAGACGATCTTTCGAGAGTGCCATATCCCCATAGTTGCACATGTTGTGGAGCATGGCAGCCCCAATAACCTGGAAGAATAGGCTGACCCCTAGCTGAGGAGCACCATGGCACTCGACTCTATCTGCGATGTTCTCGCTTGCCCACACTGTGGCGGGCCGCTCACGTTGCATGAGCGCATGCTCCAATGCGAGAACCGCCATAGCTTTGATATCGCCAAACAGGGTTATCTCAATCTGCTCGGTGCTGCCCAACCTAAAAATGCTGATACCGCAGCCATGGTGGAGGCCCGAGCCGCTTTTCTCGATCAGGGTTGGTACAGCCCCATCGCCCAGGCTGTCCGTCATGTCGTGAGCCAAGCACGCACCATTGCTGATGTCGGTTGTGGCACTGGCTATTACGCTGCTCAGTTCCTTGATGAAGGTCAGAGAGCTGTCGGTCTTGATATCTCAGTACCCGCGCTGCGACGGGCCGCCAAAGCCCACCCACAGTTGGGCGTGGTAATCGCTGATACGTGGAAAACTCTCCCGCTGCGCACGGCGAGCGTTGACGCGATCACCTGTATTTTTGCGCCCCGCCATCTTGCCGAGTTCGCTCGGGTACTGACCCCAGACGGATTACTCGTCATTGTCACCCCCGATGCCCAGCACCTCGCCGAGGCCCGTCGTGCTTTTGGGCTCCTCGACGTCGAGCCAGGCAAACACGAGCGGCTACTTGCCGAAACCGCACATCAGTTTGAGCTTGTCAGCGACGATCTACTGCGCCAATCCTTAGAACTCGATCACGAAGCAGCCCGTCAAGTCGTAGCAATGGGGCCCAACGCTTTTCATAACCATGCCCCCACACAGCAATTACCACCACGCTAGCGGTTCACATCAGTTCTTTCCGCCTGCGCTGATCGTCACGTGGCATATACGAGAAACTAGATAGACAGGCTAGACAGATACACTAACTAGTGACACTATCTAGTGATGACTACATCACCTTGGCCTAGCGAGTGGCTGCGCGGGGTCCTCTCTCTTGCCGTGATGCGGGTTCTGTCTCACGGCCCCACCTATGGCTATGCCATCATCGCCGCGCTAGAAAATGCAGGATTTGGGTCTATCAAAGGCGGAACCTTGTATCCGCTCTTATCCCGACTCGAAGCAGCCGAACTCGTCGAGACGCAATGGCGTCCTGGCGACGGCGGCCCCGAACGTAAATACTTCAGCCTAACCAGCGCCGGCATCGCCGAATTGTCTACGCTCTCCCAACAATGGCGTGCCTTCGCCGCCAATACCACCACTTTTATCTCCCCGGAGGAATCATGAGCAGTACCCTGAGCGCCACCAATAAGAAGTGGCTCGATGAACTCACCGTTCAGCTTCGCGTGCTCCACATCAAAGGCAGCACCATCGGCGACATTATCGCCCAGGTGGAGACCCACCTCATTGACTCGGGAGAGTCTGCACACGTCGCTTTTGGCGATCCCGCTACTTACGCCGAGAGCCTTAGATTCTCACCTGCGCAGAAACTTGACAGGTCACCAGCATTCTGGATTCGCTTTCTAGCCCCCTGCCTATCTGGGCTTATCGGCTTATTGCTTACTGGCAGCTTTTATCACGAGATCGATAGCAAACATGCCGTATCTATCTCCTGGGGCAGCATTATCTCCTTCAGCGTCA
>JBOFIQ010000323.1:0-6290 GCA_051650245.1 Propionibacteriaceae bacterium
CGAGCTGGCGGCGCAGGCTTGGGCGGCGTGCTCACCCCTACCGGCCTGGGCACTCTGGTTGCCGACGGCAAGCAGGTCGTCACCGTCGCAGGCAAGGACTACTTGCTCGAAGAACCGCTCCACGCCGATGTCGCGCTTATCTGCGGTCACACCGTCGATACCAATGGCAATGTCTGGTACAAGGGCACCACGTCCAACTTCAACATCGTCATGGCGACGGCTGCTGATGTCGTGATCTGTGAAGCCGAAAACCTCGTACCCGTTGGCCAGATCGAGCCGGAGAACGTCCGTACCCCATTTGTCTTCGTTGACTACATCGTGGAGGGCAAGAAGTAATCATGGAGAAGGAACAGATCAAGAGCTGCATCGCTGCGCGAGTCGCCAAGGAAATGAAAGATGGCGACTTTGTGAATCTGGGTATTGGGCTGCCGACTCTTGTACCCAACTACCTTCCTGATGGCGTCAATGTCATCCTCGAAGCCGAAGATGGCATCGTGGGAGCTGGGCCACGACCGGCTGCCGAGCAGGCTGATCCGGCACATATCGTCGATGCAGGCGGCCAGTCAGCGTCGGTGATCGTCGGTGGTGCCTACATTGACTCCCCCACGTCCTTCACCCTCATCCGTGGCGGGCACGTCGACGCCACAGTGCTAGGTGCGCTGCAAGTCGATGCTGAAGGCAACCTTGCCAACTGGATCATCCCGGGCAAGATGGTCCCAGGCATGGGCGGCGCTATGGACCTTGTCGTTGGCGCGAAGAAGGTCATCGTCGCCATGGAGCACACCCAAAAGGGAGCGCCGAAGATCTTGAAGCGCTGCACCTTGCCGCTGACTGCGGTGAGCTGCGTCTCACTGATCATTACAGAGATGGGCGTAATTGAGGTGACCGATCAAGGCTTGGTGCTGACCGAGCGCAACCCGGAGTTCAGCGTCGAGGAAATCCAGGCTGCGACCGAAGCTGAGCTGATCATCAGCGAGCTGGCGCGCTAAACATTCTGCTGTGTGGCTCGTCGGTTATCCGGCGAGCCACACTCGCATTAGCAGGAGATGAGCTTGCGGGCTGCTTTAAGTTCCAGAACACGCTGAGCATGGCGGGCCAGTTGCATGGCAAAATCTGCGTCTTCGGTTGCAGCCGCGACGATGGCGTGAATCATCGGGTCCCCCATCTCTGGGTCGACGGTGAGCACCAGATCACCCCCAGCAGCCAGGAACTTCACTGCTCTCTGCGCTGGGGTAAAGGCCGCCATAGCCTGCGCCGCCCCCACATCATCAGAAATGATGACGCCAGTGAAACCCTTGTCACGCAAGGCCTGATGCACAATCGGGGAGAATGCCGCCGGGTTGGCTGGATCGATGCGCTGATATCGCGCAGAACTCACCATGACCATATCGACGTCGTGAAGCGCCGCATAGAACGGTGCCAGCCCCGGATCGTCAAGACTTGTGATGGAATCGGTAACTTCAGCAAAATCGGTGTTGCCCACAACCGCGCCAAGGCCGGGGAAATGTTTGAGCGTTGCGCCAACTCCACCGGCCTGGAAACCAGTGATAACCGCATGCGTCAGCGCTGTCACCTGCGCTGGATCAGTGCCATAGCCGCGGCCGAGTAAAGCAACTGGTTCGTTGCTGTAGAGAAAAGCTTGCGGAACAACGTCAGCAACGGGCGCTAAATCAATATCAACACCGGCTTCATGTAGCTGCTGGCCCCACAATGTCGCGGCTTGCTGAAGCGCACCTGCGCCCATATGCGCTTGTTGTGCAGCAGCCGAAATAATATCGAAACCAGGGCCGGTAAGCCGCTGCACGAGACCGCCTTCTTGATCTGTCGTGATGAGTGCTCCGAGCGGCGACAACTGGTGAATCTCGTCTGAGAGCACCCGGATACTCGTCGCAGAAGCGATCGTCGCGGGGATGTAGCAGACGCCGCCGATCCCAGCAGCAATCCGCGTCCGTACGGCGGGGGTCAATGGTTGGTCTGCCGGGACACCGATCATGAGGCATTGCGCAGCCTGCTGCTCCAGGCTGAGCGCGGGTCGGGCACACGACGGTGTCGCGGCAACGGCAGGTACCGATGCTGTTGCGCTGACACCTGATTCTGCATTGCTCGGTATCGGGTCCGTCTTGGTACACGCAGTGAGCGCTAGCAGACCAGCGCCCCAGAGTAATTCGCGGCGATTCACCCACCTAGCCTACGGTGCGATCCACCTATCCTTACTCATATGGAAAACCTCGCTCGGCGCAGTATCGCCACCCCGATTGGTCGGATCGGTCTTATCGGTACTGCCGATGCATTGGCCCGGGTGCTTTTTCCCGCTGACCTTGCCGAGCGAGAACAGCGCAGTAGCCCGGAACTTCCACTATTGCTGACACCAGATCAGAAGCATCCAGCGGCGGCACTTCTTGCTGAGGCTGCTGAGCAATTTAGCGCTTATATTGCAGGTGAACGTCGCGAGTTTTCCCTGCCGTTGGCTCCCGTAGGCACCCCCTGGCAGTTGCAGGTCTGGCAAGGGCTTCGTGCAATTCCCTACGGTCAGCGCTGGTCCTACGGACAACTCGCGAGCTCTATAGGCCGCCCAACAGCAGCCCGGGCCGTTGGTTCTGCAAATGGCCGCAATCCACTGCCCATCGTGATCCCTTGCCACCGGGTTATTGCTGCACACGGTTTGCTCGGTGGTTTTTCTGGTGGACTCGATATCAAAACCTGGCTGCTGGACCTCGAATCTTCCAAGAGTGGATAGTTAGCCCCGAGTACGGGGAGAACTATCCACAGTTAGCGGACACTACGAGGTTTTCCCCATGCAAAGGTGTCTGTTGAGTAGAAACCACTGCTGCTGCGCATGGTTTAGTCATGCATCACACCGCGACAATCGCCCCAGCCTTTGCCCAGCTTTTGCGTATTCAGCAAGGTACCTTCGTGCTATCTCAGGCAGAGGGGCTCGCTCTCGACGAGAAAACTGTAAATCGACTCACCCAGCGCGGAATATGGTTTCGCCATGCCCGTGGGCTCTACGCCATAACACCCACCTTGACCTGGCACCAGCAAGCCTGGTGCGGAGTATTACTCGGTGGCTCTTCTGCTGTTATTTCTGGACTTGCTGCAGCTCATCTTGATGGCTATGCCAATCAGCCCGATGAGATTTGTGTGTATTCATCGCGGCGGGTCGGTGTGTTGTTTCCGGGTCTCGTATTTCGACGCGGCACTCGGCGAGGTCACGGCGAACTACCCCGTGCTCGGACTGAAAGCGCCATCATCGATGCTGCTGCAATACTTCGCCCTGCTCAGTAATGCATTGCACCGCCGAAAGACCACCCCACGCCGTATGCTTGCTGAGCTGGAACTGTACCCACGAACCCGGCAGCGACGCCTACTGCGCGAACTTCTTGGTGACGTCAGCCTGGGCATCGACAGCACTCTGGAAGCACACTTCTTCCGTGATGGAGAGCAGGCACACGGCTTACCCAGGGCACATCGACAAGTGCGCACTGGCAAGGGGCGTCGCTTAGATGTGCTCTACGATTGTGGTCTCATCATCGAACTTGACGGCCAACTGGGACATACGGGAGCCGATGTTGCTAAAGATCGACAACGAGATAACGACCATCTACTTCAAGGGGCACTCACGCTGCGCTACGGGTGGACCGAAATCCTGAGCGACCCCTGTCGAGTGGCTGCTGAGATCAGCGCCCTACTCCACACACTTGGCTGGGCCGATGAGCCTCATAGCTGCTCTCGATGCAGACAAAGGGTGGCGAGTTAGCCCCGAACTCGGGGATAACTTGCCACCCTTTGCGAGATATCAGGCCTTTGCGACCGAAATCTTGAGCCCCAGTTCGTCATCGACAAAGGCTGTTGCTGCATCAGTACGGGTCACCGAGGTTGCCAACACCTCATCAGCGATCAATTGCTGATGAGTAGTGAAAGCATCGACCATCTCCGCAGAACCCTGCCACTGAAGCTCGATCCGATCAGAAACCTCAAAACCGCTCGACTTACGCGCTTCCTGAATCATGCGAACTGCCTCGCGGGCAAGACCTGCCATTTTGAGTTCCGCCGTCAGTTCCAGGTCGAGAGCAACCGTTTCGCCCTCAGACACAACGGACCAGCCCTCACGCGGGCGCTCTGAGACCAGGACCTCCTCAGCAAGCACCTCAATACCGTTCACCGTAGCCTTGCCAGTTGCACGCAACTGCTCCGCGAGCAGCGCAGCATCTGCCGCCGCAATAGCCGCAGCAATCGTGGGGGTGTCTTTGCCAAAACGCTTACCCAACGCACGGAAGTTGCCCTTCGCTGAGTACTCGACCAAGTCGCCTGCACCAGCAAAAGACTCCACCAGTTCGATGTTGAGCTCAGCCTCGATTTCGCGGAGCAAAGCCCCACCAGCAACACCGGCTAGTTGCTCATACGACTGCGACGAGATGAGCAACCGAGCTAGCGGCTGGCGCGTCTTCATCTTCGATTCAGCTCGTGCCGCCCGACCTAGCTCGACGATGCGCCGAGTAAGGCTCATCGCCTGTTCTAGCTCTGGGTCGCAGGCAGCCGTCGCCGTCGGCCAATCCGAAAGATGCACCGACGGCTGTGCCTCCGGCAATGCGGCGACGACGAGATCCTGCCAGACCCGCTCTGTCACGAATGGCATCATCGGCGCCATGAGCTGCGTCACGACCACCAGTGAGCGATGCAAGGTCGAGAGAGCGCCCTGGTCACCGTCCCAGAAGCGACGTCGCGAACGACGTACATACCAGTTCGACAGCTCATCGACATACTCATTGAGTAGCGCACCCGCACGCAGCGTGTCATAGCCCTCAAAAGCCTCCGTCACCTCGCGCACCAAGCGATTCGTCGCAGAGGTCAGCCAGCAATCGAGCACATGGGTCGGCTCTGCTAGCGACGTCGGGCTCCACTCGTTGGCCCGCGCATACAGCGCCTGGAAAGCCACCGTATTCCAATAGGTGAGGATGACTTTACGCACGATCTCTTGTAGCGCCTGATGCCCCACGCGGCGGGCTGCCCACGGCGAACCACCAGCGGCCATGAACCAGCGCAGCGCATCCGCGCCATGCTCATCCATAAGCGGGATCGGGAGCAAGATATTACCCAGATGCTTACTCATCTTGCGGCCATCTTCGGCAAGAATATGGCCCAAGCACAGCACGTTGCGGTACGACGACTGCTCGAAGGTCAGCACGCCCATCGCCAGCATGGTGTAGAACCAGCCGCGCGTCTGGTCGATAGCCTCGGCGATGAAGTCTGCCGGGAACATGGCCTGTACCTTCTCGACCGAGCCCTCAACCCAGGGGTAACCCCACTGCGCGAAAGGCATCGAACCCGAGTCGAACCAGGCGTCGCAGACTTCTGGAACACGACGGTAGGTACCCGCTTCTCCGGGGATCTGGAAGGTGATGTCATCGACGTAGGGCCGGTGCGGATCAAGCTCAAGCAGGTCCATGCCAGCCAGCTCGCCCAACTCCTTGCGCGACCCCACACAGATGAGTTTCTTCTCATCGAGATCGTTGCGCCAGATCGGCAGTGGGGTTCCCCAGTAGCGCTTACGCGACAAAGCCCAGTCAACGTTGTTATTCAGCCAGTCGCCAAAGCGGCCATGCTTGATCGTCTCTGGGTGCCAGGCAGTCTTTTCGTTCTGCTCGATCAACTGATCCTTGATGGCAGTTGTCTTGATGTACCACGACGGCTGGGCGTAGTAGAGCAGCGGCGTGGCACAGCGCCAGCAATGCGGGTAGGGGTGCTCATGCACCAGCGTGCCAAGCAATAGTCCCTTGTCGCGCAGGTAATCCAGAACTGCCGCATCTGCCGACTTGAAGAACTGCCCACCGACCAAGTCCAGCGCAGAGTCAAAGTGTCCGTCGGCTCCGATGGGATTGACGAACTCAATCCCGTGCCGGGCGCAGGAGGCATAGTCAACCTCACCGAAAGCCATCGCCTGGTGTACCAAGCCGGTGCCTTCGCCAGTGGTGACGTAATCTTCCTCGACGATGAACCACGCTTGGCCAGGTTGTTCCATGACGTCGACGGGACGCTGATAGGTCCAGCCAGCCAAGTCCCGCCCCTGGAGACGGGCAGCGACAGTCCAGCCTTCGCCAAGAACCTTCTCCATCACTTCTTCGCCCACGACAACCGAACGCTCGCCATCCTTGCTTGCCACCACATAGGTGATCTCGGGTCCGACAGCAACAAGCGCGTTGCTCACCCGTGTCCATGGGGTTGTCGTCCAGATGACGATGTCAGCTTTATTGGCCCACGGGCCGCTCGTCAGCGGGAAACGCACGAATGCG
>JBOFIQ010000324.1:0-1599 GCA_051650245.1 Propionibacteriaceae bacterium
ACAAGCAGCAAGCGCAGTGTTCGGCGCAGTTGTCAGCCAGTTGGATGATGCAGCGGTACGCATGCAGGCTCCGACCGCCGAGACCCTTGGCAAGTTCCTGTCAATGGATCCGGCAACCGCAAAGCCTGCAATCCCCAACGGCCTACCAGCTACCAGCTGGGAAATTCCGGTGACGTTCAATGGTAGAGAAACAATGGCGGCTGAGCGCGCTTTGCATCTTATGGCAATGATGCTGAGCGCGAGACTCGACCGCAGTGCTATTGTCGAGCGCCGCTACGGAACGTCCGCCAACGTTACGCAAATCACGATGGTGAGCAAGCAGGGAGGGGTGCACATACTGACCGAAACGGAACGCCCCTCTTGCGCAATCATCTTTGATCCGCCGCGCGACGCGTTGAAGTTCACTGCGCTGGTCAACGCACGAACGATGCTCGCTATCCTAGAAGACTGCGCACGCTATCAGGAGAAAGAGCAGCACGAAGCCGTGAGCCCGCTGACCAAGTTTATTCTCACTCACTTGGAAGCACTGCGCGCTTGCCTTCACCCCGAGGCGTGGTTCCTGTCGAACGCGCAGCACACTGAAATGCTGAGTGGGCTTGACGAGATGCGCGCGCATCCTGAATTGCGTGACAAGGTTCGTCGCTTCCGAGGCGGCTACCCGTACCCAATGGTGAGCGGATTGCTGAACCGTGAAGGCAAGTTTGAGGTACGGCCAATCTGCCATAAGGAGTACGCAGCCAATCAGTCCTCGTTGCCCTATACATGGATGGCAATGTGCGCCTGTGAGCCCGTCGCATTCCTGCACGCGCTGATCACGCTGCACGCTCCATTGTTCGACAACGACACGTACCTCAACGACGACGTGCTGTTTGTCGACAACATTGCGACACCAGTCGAACAACATTCTAGTTTCGACTACGCGGTAGAGCTGACGCCCGACGGCATTGACGGCTGGTGACGAAAACCGGACTAGCTAGTCTGGGGCTCATTTGATATACTGTTTACACGGTGAGGGAATGGCCTTCACCGCTCCCAAAGAGGAAACCATTATGTCCGTACACTTCCACCTGATGACCCAACGCCAAAACCGCATCGAGTTCTTCGGCCACGACGCTGACCTGACAGCACCAAGCGCTATCGGTGTTGACGCTGATCTGTTGAGCGACGATAACGGCGGCGTGCACTGGTCGCAGGCGTTCGTGCCTTACCTGATGCTTGGCGAACGTGCTGAGCAAAGTGAAGGCCAACTGTGGATCAGCAATAAGGCTGGTGCACAGGTAGAGCTGGCATTCATGATCGGCCAGCTGACGAACGCGATGCAGTACGCGGATCCGTGCGCCAGCTACTACGCCAGCCGCGCACACTTCGCCAAGATGCTCGCGCTGCTGAATGCGGCGCAGGCGTATGCCGCGATCCATCCTGAGCGGGTGTTCGTGATCAGCTGGTTCTGATAACAGGGGGCATTGGAAACAGTGCCCTCGATTATCACAACGAGAGAGGAAGCAAAATGAGTTATGATGCACCGCACGCCGAGCTGACGCCTGAGCAACGCCACGTCCGCATCTGCGCAATGGAAAGCCAAGTTGCTGAGATGCAATT
>JBOFIQ010000325.1:0-15167 GCA_051650245.1 Propionibacteriaceae bacterium
GATAACAGCCGTAGTTGCGTTGAGAAGTAAGACGCTGAGCGCCTGCCAAGGGCGCGTAGCAACAAGGTTCCGCAGGAACCCCCACACTGCTGACGTTGGCGCGATCGGTAAGCCCTGGTTGGTGTGGTACAGATCGCGATAGTTGGCGTGGGCTCGCTGGGCGCGCACCACATGGCGACGTTGAAAACCGACGAGCTTATTACGTACGCCACTAGGGCGGTTGGCAAGGATCGCGGGTAACCGTGGCTCACGCTCCGTCGCTGGGCGCCAGGTCGCTGCGGACTGGTCCATGAGGGCACTCATCGGAGATCTCCTGCTTCAGATTCACGAGCAATAACGTCGCGGTAGGCTGCGCTATCGCGGAGTAAGGCATCGTGGCTACCGCTGGCAATGGCCTGGCCATTAGCGAGCAGAACCACGTCATCGGCGTAGTGCAGTAGCAGCGGTGAGGCTGACATGATGATGGTGGTTTTACCTTCCCGGGCCGATGCAAGGCGTTGGGCGATACGGGCTTCAGTATGGGCATCGACAGCGCTGGTGGGCTCAACTAAGACGAGAATCTCAGGGGCATGAATGAGCGCTCTCGCCAAAATGACTCGCTGCCGTTGGCCACCAGATAGGCCACGTCCACGCTCATCAATCCGGCCTTGCCAACCGTTGGGGAGACCAGCGAAGACATCTTCTGCGCTCGCCACTCGGAGTGCGTCCTCGGCTTGCTCGCGGGTGGCGATGCTGAGAGGGTCGATAGCTTCTTGGAGGGTTCCGGCGAACATACTGGCGCTGGAATCAGAAACGAAGATGTCACGGCGCACGTCGCGGATATCGACGTCAGCCAAATCTACTCCGCCTACGGTGACACCCCAGCGGGCCCGAGCGAGTTCCGCGTCACGACGAGCGATGGCTTCACGGGCTGCGAACTTTGCCGCTCGATCAGCACGCCCGGCCTTGCCTTTGAGTTCTTGGGCCAGTTCTGGGGCATGAGTTTCACGATCGCGTGGGAAGTAGCGTCCAAGCCGGTCCGCGAGCGCAGCAGACTCATCAGGGGCTGCGCTGACAACCATCGTGAGACGTCCTGGTTGGGCGGTGAATCCGCTCGCCTCATCGATAATGGTGGCATTGCGGGGCAAAAGTTTGGGCTGATCTGGGGTCGGCCAGGGGCTTGATTGACCCAGCACACCAATAGTTTTTTCCGCTGCCACTAGGCCTTGAACCCATCGTTGGGTAAAGGTGAAGATGGTCTGAATCGGATTGACGAGGAAAACGGCATAGCCAAAGAAACTGATTAGCCCGCCGACGTCGAGACGTCCTGCAGTGATCTCATGGACACCGAGGTAGGTCAGGAGCACCAGCAGCAGACCAGACATCAGGATGGCCAGTGCATCAACGCCTACCTGCCACGCCGCAGCAATGATGCTGGAGCGCTTGACGCTGGCTGATTGCTTAGCGTAGTTATCGCCGAAAGTTTGCTCGCCACCAATGCCGCGCAGAATCCGTAGACCCGCGACAATATCGGTGGCTTGCCCGGTCAGAAGTGAGCTTCGTGAGCGTTCAATAGTCCGAGCTTCTCCGAGCGGTCTTAGCAGTGGTGCAGCTCCAAAAACCATGACCGGTGCGGCTATCAAGACGACGAGCCCTAAGCGCCAGTTGATCTGCATCACGATGATGACCGTCGTGATGATGCCGCAGATCGAGCTAAAGGCCTGGGGCAGATTGATCGCGCACGCACCGAAAGTATCGCTGTCGCTGGAGGCTACCGAAAGTACCTCTCCGGTCGGTGTGCGCCGGGGGAGGACATGTCCGAGCTGGAGCGCCTTACGCACGGTCAAGGCAGTGTTTCGATACATGGCGACGAGCCAGCCAGAAACACTGACTGTATGACCATAAATACCACCGACCAAGGCCACGATGACGACCAGAGATAGCCAGCCAACCCAGCGCCACATCTGGGTCATGTCGCGCGCGACGATGCCCTCTTGAACGGCTCGTCCCAGAATCATCGGGATGAGTGCTGAGACGATCTGGAAGAGCGCAAGAACCAGCATTAAGGACAAGATTGTGCGCTGTTGCCAAATGAGCCAGAGCAGAAATCGTTGAGGGCTACGAGTATCCGGGTAGCTCGTTGCCCCCGGCTCGTAGGCGCGGATTTGGGCGGGGAAGATACGGTTGGACACCACTACAGCCTAAGTAGTTCTCCCAAATGCTGCATCTGAATTATTTGGGTCTAGAGTACAAACTCCTTTGGGCAGGTGTTGAGGCTATAGCCGATTCCGTCATCACCGATGGCCACGATATCTTCGATGCGTACACCGAACTTGCCGGGCAAATAGATACCTGGCTCGACAGAGAACGCCATACCCGGCTCAAGCGGCAAGGTATTGCCGCGCACCTGATACGGATGTTCGTGAACTTCCATACCAATGCCGTGACCAGTACGGGTAATGAAGAACTCCCCGTAGCCGGCGTCCATGATGACCTGACGAGCAGCAGCGTCGACAGACCCACAGGCAACTCCCGCTTGGGCAGCAGCGATACCGGCGCGTTGGGCAGCAAGCACGATGTCGTAGATCTCCTGCGCCAAAGGATCATGCGGAGCGCCGTAGCAGTAGGTTCGGGTGCAGTCGGAGAAGTAACCAGACGGTGCTGGGCCACCAATATCGACCACGACAGGCTCGCCAGCCTGGATCACCCGAGCCGATGACTCATGGTGAGGTGAGGCGCTATTGGGGCCTGAACCGATGATGCAGAAATCGACGCTGGCATGACCAGCCTCGATGAGGGCCGACGTAATATCGGCACGCACCTCATCTTCGGTACGTCCGGGACGAAGCCAGGTCGCGACGTGGCGCTGGACCACATCATTAGCAGTGGCAATGGCCTGCAAGCTCGCCAGTTCAGCAGCAGATTTCCGCATCCGCTGAAGCCCAATGAGGAGGGCTCCCGAAACGGCCGTCGCACCGGTGTGCTCTTGGAGGCCAAGAAGATGCACAGCGGTGAAGTAATCATCCACGCCAAACTTCCCGCCCGGAGCCTTGGGTAGCAGCGCATAGGCACTGTCACCGTCGAGCCAGGTACGGAACTCCAAGGACTCTTCGGCAAGACTTCCCTGCCAGCCGGGACGTTCCAGATCGGGCGTAATGAGGTACGCGTCGCCCTGAGTGGGAAGCACCAGCGCTGTCATACGTTCGTGGGAACCCTGAGTACGACCGACGAGGTAGCGCAGATCAGCGCCCGGTCCAACAACAACGCCAGCGAGCCCCTGCTCGCGGGCAGCCGCGATGAGAGCCTCGCGGCGAGTAGCAAAGTCAGCGGCAGTAGCAGTCCACGTCAGAGCATCCATGACATCAGCCTAGTGCGCCGAGGATGTGCTTAGAACTCGTCCCATTCGATACCGGTGGGGCGAGCTAACGTCTCAACAAACTCCGCCGCTGCAGCCAGCGCCATATCGCCGGCGATGAGGTGTTCTTGCGGAATCTCCATCGTGTCATCGTCGAACTCGAAGGAGAGCAGGTCTTTGCCCTTGCCTTCGCCACGCGCGACATAGCCGGGTGAATCCTCATCGGTGACCCACACCAAAGTATGGAGCACCCCCAGGCCGATATCGAGACTGCATTGGTCAGTATCTACTCCGACGAGAACGCTACGACGTTCAACGGTGAACAGCGCATCAAGCTCGCGCAGTTTGGCGATAACGACATCGCCCTTATCGAAGAAAACTTCATGACCAGGCCAGGTGAGGTGAAACTCCATATGGATGAGTTTAGGCGTCAGGCGAGGTGAGGCGCGAGCATCGGTAGCAAGAAAATAACGCGGTCTGGCCACGTTTCGAAACCGGTGAGCCTAATCCGAACATCTCACCAGTTGCGTGCCGCTCGGCAGATCCGAAGGAGGCGAGCCCTTCACTAACCACCATAAAACTGCTCAATTTTGCCGGGGTATTCCCTCAGGCCCCTAGAAATCTGGTGGTTGATCGACACCTCACACGATGCACGCTATCGAGGGAATGCCCAGATATACGCATACAACAAAACTGACCCACCAGACCGACGATATCTCGCTGGCCCGGTAGCGACGACGGGGAGATCATGCGCACTTGGGAAGTGCTGTAGCTGAGGTTGCGCTCGGGGGCTAATGGTTCGGCGCTGATCAAGAAAATCGAAAAGCTGGAACCAAAGTGCGAGGTGCTGCGTCATAACAAAACAATGCGATAGCCGCATGACTTATTTACTGATGGAGATCGTGAGATGTCGATTAGCACACTGAGTGTTTCAGTGCCAGCGTGCACGACCTTGGCTGATCTATTCCAGCACCAACTGCTGGAGGACCCCCCGGCTGCTTCTGCGCTGACTGCGTCCCAGCGACGTTTGACTGCGGCGATGACTGCTCGTGCGGCCCAAGCCTGCGAGGGGTGCCCCTTCAAGGCACAGTGCCTCCACGACGCGATCGTGCAGCATGACGTTGCCGGTTACGTTGCCGGTACGACGCTGCGTGAGCGTAATGAGATCCGTAAGCATCTGGGCGTTCGCGTCGAGAGCGAAGATCTCGACACGTTGGCAGGTGTCATCACCCCACACCGGCAGGTCAATCACGAAGAAGTGTTGCGGTTGCGTCGGGCGAACCCTGACGAATCTCTCGACACCATCGCGCACCGCTTGGGCTGTTCGCTTTCGACGGTGAAGCGACACCTCCGTAAGGCGCGGGCTGCGCAAGGTGCTGCGCTTGCCGTCGTCCAGCCAACCCGCGATCAGGTCTGGGACGCCGTTGGTGAATGTCGGAAGGCGCCGCGACGTCGGGTAGCTGTCGTCGCGTAACTCATGTACAAGGTGAGGGCTTCGGAGAATCTTCCAAAGCCCTCACCTTGTAGTAAATCTAGTACTGACTAGGCAAACCACCGCTGTAACTCGCGCCAGGTGCCGCCGTCGTGGAAGCCAGGGGCAACAACATCTGCAGCCGCTTGGGCAAGTTCAGAACCATCGCCTAGCGCAACCCCGCGTCCAGCCCAACGCAACATATCGACGTCATTAGATCCGTCGCCAATAGCGAGAACAGCAGCAGGATCAATACCCAACCGGGTGCAGATCCAGTCCAGGCCAGTGGCTTTGTTGACTCCCGGTGGACTGATATCGAGCCATGCAGTCCACCCGACGAAATAGGACACCCCTTGTAACCCGAGCTGTTCTACCAAAGCCCGAAAATTGGTGTCGTCAGCATCACTGTCTCGCACGATAACGCGGGTGACGGGCTCTACCCCAAGTTGCTCGACGCTCTCATAGGTCAGCACTCCGGCTAGTTCGCCGTCAGGGAACGGTTTGGTGAGCCGATAACCTTGTCCGGGATCTTCAACCGCGATAGCAGCGTGTGGTGCGAAAGCATGCACTTTGGCGATGATCTCAGCGGCATCAAAAGTGATTGCACGTTCCACGGTATAGGGAGGGTAAGAAGCTACGACCGCCCCATTCGTGCACACATGTGAACCAGGGGGAAGTTCTAACCGCTCGATAATCGGCACGGTGGCATGCCACGACCGACCAGTCGCAATAACAATGGGAACCCCAGCTTGCTTGACCTGCGTAATCGCCTCGATAATCTCGGCAGGCATAACGCCGTCATGATCGACAAGCGTGCCATCAATATCGAGAGCGACGAGTGCAGGCCGCCAGCTAGGGTCACGCATTACTTCGTGACCGGCTCAATAACCGAGCACCCCATGAATGGCTGCAGCGCTGCCGGAATCCGTACCGAACCGTCAGCCTGCTGATGGTTTTCCAGAATCATGACAATCGGGCGAGCCATAGAGCACAGCGTGCCGTTGAGCGTCGCCACAGGCTTCACTTCACCGGATGTGCGCTGACGGATATTCAACCGACGGCTCTGGAACTCCGAGCAGTTCGACGTTGAGGTGATCTCGCGGTACTTGCCCTGAGTCGGTACCCAGCCGTAGCAGTCGAACTTGCGGGCAGCGGATAGACCTAGATCGCCAGCGGCAACGTCGAGCACCTGATACGGGATTTCCAAAGCCTCAATGAACTCGCGCTCAAAGCCCAGCAGCTTCTCATGCCACTGCTCAGCATCGGCTGGGTCGCAGTAGACAAACATCTCAACCTTGTCGAACCAGTGGACCCGGAAAATACCGCGGGTATCTTTGCCGTAGCTACCAGCTTCGCGACGGAAACATGGGGAATAACCGACGTACTGGAACGGCAAGGTCGCACCATCGAGGATCTCGTCGGCGTGCATACCGGCCAACGCAACCTCAGATGTACCCACAAGGAAGAGATCATCCTTGGGCAGTGAGTACACCTCATCATTGTCGCTAGTTTGATCGAGGAATCCAGTGCCTTCCATAGCCGACGGCTTCACCAGCGCAGGCGGAATGATGGGGGTGAATCCCCACTTGTATGCCATCGACATTGCAAGGTTTAGCAGCGCGAACTCAAGTTTGGCGCCGTTGCCTTTGAAGATATAGAAGCGGCTTCCCGAGACTTTGGTGCCCCGTTCCATATCGATCGCACCGAGCATCTCACCGAGTTCCAGGTGATCGCGCGGGGTGAAACCCTCGGCGGCGAAGTCACGCGGAGTGCCATGAGTATCAATAACGACGCCGTCATCCTCGCCGCCAGCAGGGACACCGTCGATGACAAGGTTGCCCAACTTCTTCATTGCAGCGATGTAGTGAGCGTCGGCTTCATTGGCAGCAGCCTCTAGCTCTTTGACTTGATCAGAAAGTTCCTTGGTCTGCGCCAGTAGCGCCTGCTTCTCTTCGCCCTGGGCCTTGGCTACCGACTTGCCAAGCTCCTTCTGCTGCGCGCGCATTCCCTCAAAGCTATTGATTGCAGTACGACGAGCCTCGTCAGCAGCAATAACAGCATCAACACTGGCCGACGATTCACCGCGTAATTCCTGGGAACGACGGATACGGTCAGGGTCAGTGCGTAGCAACTTCGGGTCAATCATGACTTCAGCCTACCGGCGCGCACTAACAACCGCATTCACATTCCGCAGGGAGGGCAAACCGCAAGGGTAAAAATGGCTCCGTTAGGGTTGAGCTATGTCCTCCATTACCTGGCCGACGCCCGACGCTGGCGTTCGTACTGAGACCGGGAGACTGCGTGCCGTCATGCTGCACCGTCCTGGTCGTGAGCTTCGTCGTCTTACTCCACGTAATAATGCTGAACTTCTCTTCGATGGTCTGCCCTGGGTTGAACGGGCACAAGAAGAGCATGACCAGTTCGCCGATAAGTTGCGCGACCGTGGCGTGCAGGTGGTCCTGTTAGGCGAACTCCTCAAGGAAACCTTGGATATTCCCGAGGCGCGTGAGCGAATTCTGGGCGAGATGGTTGCTGACTTGCAACTGGGTGAGCGCCTAGAGAGCTACTTGCGAGGCATGCTCCGGGACCAGTCCTCTGAGCAGCTAGCCGAGCAGTTGATGGCCGGTATCCGCAACGACGAAGTTGCCGGGCCGCGAACCGTCGTCACGAGCATGAAGGCTCCCGACACCTTCTTGCTGCCGCCGCTACCGAACCTCTACTTCACTCGTGATTCTTCGGCGTGGGTGAACGCGCGTCCCGTAGTGACGAGCCTGTATTGGCCCGCTCGTGGACGTGAAAACCACCTCACTGAACTCATCTACGCCTTGCACCCCATCTTTGCTGGGCATCGGCCGCAGTACACCTGGCATGCCGACGCTCACGTCGAAGGTGGCGACATCATGGCGATGGCACCGGGCGTACTGGCTATCGGCGTCGGCGAGCGCACTACCCCTGCCGGGGTCGAGCGGTTAGCACAGCACGTCTTTACCCAGGGCGATATTCACACAGTCTTGGCTGTTCCGCTCGATAAGGAACGCGCCATGATGCACCTCGATACGGTGTGCACGATGGTCGCTCCCACGACATTCTGCGCTTACCCCAACATCGCCTCGTCGATGACAGCACTCAAGATCAGCAAGGCCGACGATGGGGAACTCCACATCGACACGCCCAAGCCCTTTTTCGAGCTGGCTGCTGAACAGCTTGGTGTGGACAAGGTAACGGTCATTGATACCCGCCTTGACGCGACTGAAGCAGAGCGCGAGCAATGGGACGACGGTTTCAACACGCTAGCCGTCGCGCCCGGAGTCGTTGTTGCCTACGAACGTAATCATGGTGCAAATCAGCGTCTTGAAGATGAGGGCATTGAGGTCATTCGGATCGTTGGGTCAGAGCTTGGCACAGGTCGTGGTGGCCCGCGCTGCATGAGCTGCCCGATTATTCGTGACGACATTGTCTAAATATCCTTCACTGACGGACGGTTGCGGCCTACATTGGTGTTAGCGGTTGGGAAGGGCCCGACCACCTGTAAGGAAGGTCTGCTAATGGCTGATCTCGCTGCTGACATTTTGGCTGCCGCTCCGAAGGCGAAGCAGGAGCACGTTGACGCACTCGTCAAGACGTACTCGCTCGTCATGTCTCGTCCTGATTCCAAGACCATTGCGTTCTCTGATGCTGCTGAGGTCGCGACAGTCCGCGAGAACTTCCTCAAGAAGAAGCTCGGTCTGACTGGTGACGACGCCAAGCTCGACGCCGTGATCATCGAGGTGGGCAAGGGCATGAAGGGTAACTCCCGCATCGTCGCTTACTACCTCCTCGCGGAGAAGTTCAACAAGCTCTCGGTTTTCGAGAAGTAGCACTCATTTTTTGGTGGGGCCCTGAATCAGATGGTTCAGGGCCCCACGTCGTTATTTATGGGCGCGGACGAGCCACTTCGTAGAGCAAGATCGCAGCCGCGGCCGCCAGGTTGAGTGACTCGGCACTCCCGGTCATGGGAATCCGCACAGTCGTATCAGCGAAATCGAGCGCTTCAGCGCTCAGCCCGGTGCCCTCATTACCAAAGAGCAGCGCCAGCGGCCGGTGATAGTGAGCCGACCAGTGATCGTCGGCGGCAGTTCCTGACGTAGCCACGGTGGTGACTCCGGATTCATGCGCCCAATGCTGGAAATCTTCCCTGCTGGTGTGGATAACGGGCACGCTGAACAGCGACCCCATGGACGCTTTGACCGCGATGGGCGCATAAGGGTCGGTGACATCGCCAAGGAGAATGACCGCAGCAGCTCCCGCCGCATCTGCAGTGCGAATGATGGTGCCCAAATTGCCAGGGTTGCCCACCTGCTCCAAAGCGACGACGACGGTATCGTCTGCAACCGTGATATCGCTGAGATGTGGTGAGCGCATCCGCACGATTGCGGCCAGACCTCCCGGATGCTCGCGCTCGGTGATGACGTTGTAGACATTCGGCGCGACATCAACGACGCGCACACCCTGATCGCGGAGGCGCTGCACCATCTCATGTACTTCTGGGCGGTGCACAAGCGCGGGCGCGACGATGAGGGTATCAATGTGCCACCCCAATTCGACGGCACGCCAGACTGGCTGGCCGCCCTCGACCAAGAAGCAACCTTCAAGGCGTCGGTGTTTGCGGTCCATGAGTGCTCGCGCACGTTTGATCGTCGGGTTTGATGTCGACGTGATGAGATCAGCCACGCATTGATCTTATGCGGGTTTAGCACTGTCGCGAACCGGCAATCAGGACTACGATCAGGCCCATGTGGGCAACTCCGTATCTCGCGCTTGACGTCGCAACTGTTCGTCGTAATATCGCTACCGCTCAGGCACAGGCTGATGCTGCCGGTTATCAGTTGCGGCCGCACGTCAAAACGCACAAATGTGTACAGCTAGCCCAACTTCAGATCGACGCGGGCGCTCGCGGGATTACCGTGGCCACGATTGGTGAAGCAGAGCTATTTGCTGCTCACGGGTTCGACGATATTTTCATCGCGTATCCGCTGTGGCCCGATGATGACAAAGCCCGACGGTTGCGCGAGCTCAGCCAGCAGGCGACGCTACGGCTCGGTGTTGATTCGGCGGAAGCACTACACAACTATGCAGCACAGGGAATCGCGGCCCAGATCCTTGTCGAAATAGATTCGGGGATGCACCGCTCCGGGATTGCTCCGGCAGCAGTGGTTGAACTTCCTGAGTATGCCGAGTTGCCCATCATCGGTGTGTTCACCTTCCCGGGGCATTCCTATGCTCCTCAGGGACGGGCGGCAGCAGCCGGACAAGAAGCAGCAGCGCTGGCCTTGGCTCGGGATACGTTCGCTGCGGCAGGGCGTCCAGTGAGCGTGATTTCTGGCGGATCATCGCCGTCGATGGAGTTTGCTGACGGGCAGGTACTCACTGAATCTCGCCCGGGTGTGTACGTCGTCAACGATGCCCAGCAGTGGGAATTGGGGGCGTGCGGACCAGAATCTGTGGGGTTGTGGTGCGTCGCAACAGTGGTGTCGCACGCCAATGGCCGCGTTATTGCTGATGCTGGATCAAAAGCGTTGGGAGCAGATAAAGCAGCGTGGGCATCGGGCTATGGACGGCTTCTCGATCACCATGAGGCACGTATCGTCGCGCTCTCTGAGCATCACGCGACGATTGAGTGGCCTGGGACGCTGCCAGCATTAGGCTCGACGATTCGTATCGTGCCAAATCACGCCTGTAATGCCATCAACTTGGCAGAATCACTGTGCGCGATCACTGAAGTTGGGCAACTCGAATGTTGGCCTGTGGCTGCTCGTGGACGTAATAGTTAGCGGGTACTTAGGACTCGTCGACGCTATGAGCAGCTTCGTGCCACAGCTCAGTTTCGAGCGCGGCCTTCTGCTCTTCATGCCTGACGACAAGGAAAAATCCTACGGCGATAAAAGAAAAAAAGGCGATGAGCTTCTTGGTCACAGATGAAGGCTATCGCGTAGACGAGTAGTGTGGGAGCAAAGTCCGATGATCGGGGGAGGGAAAAGAGCATGGCAAAACCGCGCCGACTGCTCGACGATAACGTCGAGGCCAGAGCGGCTGCTGCGCGCTCAACTAACCCTCCGGTGCGCCGTGCAGCGCGACGTAAGAAAGGCCATCCGCTGCGCACAGCCCTCATCATTATCGTGTGCTTGCTACTGCTGATCTTTGGTAGCGCTTTTATCTATGCCAAGTACAAGCTGAGTGATATTCCGCGTAATCCGGGAATGTTGCCCTCAGAGGTGAACCGAACCACGCCATCAATGGTGAATGGTCCAGTGACGTTCCTTGTCTTAGGTTCAGATGCTCGCCGAGATACCGACCCGCAAAGTGCTAATGGGCAAGATGGCAGCCGCAGCGACACCATGATGTTGGTTTACCTTCCAGTCAATCGTCAGCACGTCTACGTCATTTCACTCACACGCGATATGTGGGTTCCGATCCACAATGCGAACTGGGCCAAAATCAATGCTGCCTATGATCTGGGTAAAGAGCCTCTGACGGTATTAACCGTTGAAGATCTCCTCGATATTCCGATTCAGCACGTAGCCACCATCGACTTTGCTGGGTTTGTGCAACTCATGGATCTGGTTGGCGGCGTGGATATCGATAACGAGATCGAGTCGGTTGGCGATAACGGATATATCTATCCGGTTGGTCGGATACATCTAGAAGGTGACTATGGCCTCTACTATTGCCGGGAGCGCAAGGGGCTGCCGAATGGTGATCTTGATCGGACGGCTCGTCAGCGTCAGGTAGTGCAGGCCATCATCGGGAAGTTATTAGCGACGACGAAGTCTGGCGGGGTCGGCACGCTCAATAAGACTGTCACTGAGGTTGCCAAAACCATTACTGTCGATGACACGGTGACAGATAGTTACATCCTGGGGTTAGCCGCAAGTATGAAGATCAGTTCTGCTGCTGACGTCCGTACCCTCATGGTGCCGATTGCGGGCTATCAGACGTCTGCTGATGGTCAGGCGGCGAACGTCGTTGATTGGGAACAGCTCTACAGCTTGTCGCAAGCGTTGAAAAAAGACCGTATGGATGAGTACTACACCGCGCACAAAGACGATGAGCTCATTACGTATAACTATGATCCGAGTGATCCGTTACCTTATGGTCCAGCCGAGAAGGTGCCGTTGACTCCGGCGCCCACGACTCCGGTGAAAACAACCCCAACGTCGTCGAAGACTACGCCGAAGCCAACGCCACGACGTTCTTAACAGCGTTCGCTGACCGTTCGGGTACCTGCGGCCCAGTCCAGAGTAAGCCGCTCGCCGTAACACGAGATTTCTAGCCGTTCAGGATCGCGGTCGCAGTGGACCCACGGATTGTCATAACGGGGGAACTCCGTATCAACCTTGACCCCGTCGACGGCGAAGCTCTTTCCGTAACGGAGCGCAAAATTACCCCGACCGGTAGTGAAGGTGAGGGTGCCTGAGTCGTATTTCAGCTCCATCTCCTTCACAGCGGCTTGCGCATCAGCGATGGAATCAAAGTCGAGAGAGTCAAAGACCACGACACCATAGCCGGTGACTTCTCCAGTTTGGACGATCTCGTTGGTCGAGACCATTTCCAACAAGCCCAGACTGCGCAGCGCTAGATAGGCATCTCCAATACGGCCGACAAACCAATTCGGGCCTAGCCGGGATTCATCAAAACTAGATCGTGGCAGGTAGAGGTGTGATGCGTAGATTCGCTTACCTTCGCCAAAACCAGAGCGAGCACTCGTGTCGTAGAGCGCGACGAGATGGTTGAGCTCTTGGCCGATATCGGGATTGACTGCATTACCAACCCAGGCCGAAGGAGTGTGGTTGCGGTGGCTTGGTCCAGCCAGTTCAGCGGGGTGGGTGGCAAAAACGACGACATCACGAGGGAGAGTGACTTGCCACAGGTGTTGCTGATCCCCAAACTCTCCTGGGTGGTACTGCTGCACGCTGGAGAGGTGATACGACGGAGTGCGGTAGCTATAAACGTTGGCTCGCTGTAGCGCCATGCCAGCAGCGAGAGGATTCATCGTCTTGATCAAGGTGCGTAGCGCAGAAATGCGCTTGCCAGAAGGAACCTTGGTTAATTTTGAGAGGGGCGCGAGGAATGCATTGTCAGCAACAGACCAGTGCTTATAGGCCTGCATCGTGAGATCGATATTGGCAACGGTGGCTAACGCTTCCATCTGCCAGAGCAAGGCGCCGGTGGTTTCAATATCGGCTGGGTCGAACTGTGACAAGACCTCAGCGACATCAAGCCCAGAACTGTCCTTACAGACGAAGTAGCCCTCAGCCTTAGCAATAGCGACGATGGCCGGAGGCACCGTGTATTTCGTCGTGGTGAGAAAGACAGAGATAGCGCGGTCCCAGACTGGATTGCTACGTCCGATACCAAAAGCATGAGCCAGAATGTCGCTGACAGGAGCCGTATGAGGGAACTTCTTGGTTTCTTCGTAACAACGCCCCGACGTGCCAACAAAACGACCATTGAAGCGGTGGATCGCCATATCTAACAGCAGCAGATCCAGCACGATCCGGGCACGCTCGACAAGTTGCTCATCGTCACAAAGATCAATGAGTAGCCCAAGTGCAGCAACATCTTGTTCGTAGTAAACCGGGGAATGCCATTCACTAAAGCCAAAGCGGAAACGCCACTCTAACCAGCGTTCGACGCGCTCGCGACCATGCTCTTCGCGCTGCATACCGATCATGGCGTTATTACTAAAGCGAGTTTCAGGAAAGAGCTGCCCGGCGAGTAGTTCCCCCACAGCAAAGAGGATGTAGTGGTTCTCTGACCACATGCACATACTGTCAGTGCCAGGTTCATCGAGCCAATAACGGAAATCGAGCAGCGCGCGCGTAAGCAACTCACGAGCGTCATCGCTCATGGCAGGCGCGTCATAGAGCAGTTTTAGTGCTGCTGGTAGCTGGAAATCGGCGCAGTCGTGACGAGCATTGAGTGCTTTCACCAAGGGCTGGACTAGCTCAGCAGTCACTGTGACATCGCCTGCCAGCACGGTGCTAAGCATTGGCAGGGTAGCGCTATCAGGCATGGAGCTGTCCTTCCGCCTGTCGGGCAATAGCAAGTTGCTGGCTATTACGGGCAACAACTGCTGGTGTCAAAGGGTAGCGGCGAGCCAGTACCCAGCCCAGTGAACCAAAGATCACGACGGCGATCAGCATGATGAGCCGGATTGCCCAGACAGCAGAGGCTGATTGGCTTGTCGCCGATTGGCCTTGCTGGGTGCCGATGTAGCCAGACCAGTCAAGAGCTAGGCCAACGCATTGAAGTAATACCGCATTGCCGAGGCTACGAAGTAAGACCATGAGCCCAGTCAAACTCCCGGTTGGGCGCTCACCTAGCTGGAGTTCTGCCGCATCAACAACGTCAGGGAACATCACCCAACTCATGAGCTGGCTCCCCGAGAGCCCTGCGGCTAAGAGGACAACGATGAAGTAAACCGGCCAGGCAGGCCATGACGAGGGCCACAGCGCAATACCTGCCATCGCAGCCAATCCCAGAGGAATGAGCGTGCCGTAGATCTGGTGCTTGCCAACATTGCGCAACACGGTATTGCACAAGCCAGCCGCGATCAGATTGGTCACGATCAAGATGCCCATGAATAACGGAGTGGAGACTTTGGTGACGTAGCTGGCGTAGGCGATGACGAGATAGCCGATGACATCGAGAGCGAGGCCTTGGCATAAGTACAAACCCAGGAGAGACCGGAACTCCCGAACCCGCAAGCCAGCAAAGAAATGGGACAAAGAGAAGCGCGTGGTGCCGCTTGGGATGGGTGTGCGCTCGCGGGCAAGGAGTGCAACGAGCATGACTGGGGTGAAGAAGGCAAGCCCAAAGCCGACAACTAACAGAAGGTAGAACGTCGATGCGCTGAGATGGCCAGCTTTATAGAGCTGCATCAGCAAAGTTGCGGTGACCACAACAACTGCTCCGGCCAACGAACCGCAGACGACCCGGGCCAAGTTGAGCTGGGTACGTTCGTCGGGGTCAGTCGATGTTTCGGTCGACATGGAGGTGTACGGGACATTGATCAGCGCCGCTACCGTCGTGTAGAACAGCGCTGCTCCAAGAGCAACGGCGGCAGTTACTCCAGCGCTGCTACCGATGCCGTGAGGTAGCCACAACACCATATAAGCAAGCACGATGCCAAAGCTGCCGAAGAAAAGGAATGGCCGCCGCCGTCCCCAGCGGGTACGGGTGTTGTCGCTGAGATGGCCAACGAGGGGTTTAACGATGCCGTCCCAGACCTTACTGATGGCAACGACACCGCCAGCAAGACCGGGACGAAGCCCAACAACATCAGTCAAAAAGACGAAATACAAGATGTTGAGTAGCGCTGAA
>JBOFIQ010000326.1:0-8562 GCA_051650245.1 Propionibacteriaceae bacterium
TCCATCGCGTCATGCCAGCTCATGCGCGGCATCGGCTTGGGAATCTCCACATCGATGAGCTTCCAGACCTCACCCATCACGGTTTCGGCTAGAGCCAAGATATCTTCTTGATCGCAGAACGACATCTCGACATCGACCTGGGTGAACTCAGGCTGGCGATCCGCGCGGAAATCCTCATCGCGGTAGCAGCGAGCGATCTGGTAGTAGCGCTCCATGCCAGCCACCATGAGCAACTGCTTAAAAAGCTGAGGGCTCTGCGGCAGGGCGTACCACGATCCTGGGTGTAGACGGGCCGGGACGATGAAGTCACGAGCGCCTTCAGGAGTGGAGCGCGTCATCGTAGGGGTCTCGATGTCATAGAAATTATGACGATCAAGAGTGTGACGAATAGTGCTCGTGACCTGGCTGCGCAGTACCAGGGCATTGTGCTGAGCCGGACGGCGTAAATCGAGGTAGCGGAACCGCAGGCGAGCATCTTCACCAACACCAGAATGCTCATCAATCTGGAACGGGAGCGGCGCTGCTGCGTTGAGAATGGTCAGTTCACGAATAGCGACCTCAACCTCACCGGTGGGGATATTTGGGTTGATGTTATCGGCATCGCGAGCATCAACGACGCCCTTGACCTGGATGCAAAACTCATGACGAAGATCGTTGATGCCTTGCGATTGCAGGTATTCATCACGAACGACGATCTGGCACATGCCTGAGGCATCGCGAAGATCGATAAAGGCCACGCCACCGTGGTCGCGACGACGCGCAACCCAACCGGCCAACGTGATTTCTTGTCCTACATGCTCCTTGCGGAGCGTGCCAGCATCATGGGTGCGCAGCATCGCCATATTCCTTTCTTTGCCCCTACATAGACGGTGCAGGGTGCGGCTAAGACGTTTCTCCTAGCCTAGCCGAGACTGCCGTGTGCCGCTGACGGGTCCCGTTCTAGGATGGCGACATGGTTCGATCATGGCGATACGCCGTAGCGTTGGGTAGCGCTCTTGCCCTGGCTGGGTGTGCGGTGAGTTCACCAGCGTCTTCACGTCCTGATGCCGTGGTGCCCTCTATCAGCGCTACTGAGCCGTCCCGCACGACGACTTTGGCTACTACCGCTACAGCAACCACCCCCATACAGCGACCCCAACTACAAGCCAAACTGGATCAAGCTCGTCAAGATTGTCAGATTCCAGGTCTGGTACTCGCACTACGAACTCCGCAGGGAACGTGGGTCGGGACGTCAGGGACTGCGCTAGAGGACAGTTCTACTGCTATTGATCCCAATACCATGACGCGGATCGGCAGCGTCACCAAGACTTTTACGGCAACCGTGCTTCTACAGCTTGCTGATGAGGGGGTACTCTCCCTCGATACTCCGATCGGTACGTATTTCCCAACCGTTCCCAACGCCACCGCGACATTACGACAATTGGCCTTGATGCTCTATGGCGTTGCCTCATTCGATGGGAATGAAGATTTTTCTCAAGCCTATGAAGCACATCCCACAGTAACCCGTAGCGAGTCTGAGCTGATCGCAGAGATCGCCAAACAAACCCCGGTCGCGCGTCCTGGGGAATTGTTCCTCTACAGCAACTCGGCGTATGTCCTCCTGGGCGCGGTCATCGAAAAAGTGACTCACCAGTCGTTAGCTGATCTCATCAAGGAGCGCATCACCACTCCATTGGGCATGACCAAGACCAGCTATCCCAGCTCTATGACTCTTGCTGAACCAGCGCTCCATGGCATGCTGATCGAAGACGATAAAAAAATTGCTGACGTCAGTTCGTGGTCCACGTCGATCTATGGACCGGCTGGAATGATGACCAGTTCTGTCAACGACATGCTGATCTGGGCGCAAGCGCTAGGAACTGGACGTGGCGTGCTGAGCGAATCGGCACAACGATCCCGCTTGAGTTCTGTGCAGCACAATATCCCCGGTTATATCCCCGCATTTGGCTATGGATTGGGCCTCATGACGCGCGATAGCTGGCTTGGGCATGAAGGCTTGGTCTATGGCTATTCCACCTGGGTGGCCTATAACCCGACGACGCAGACCAGTGTGGTGATTTTTGCGAACACCAGTAACTTCTGTGGGGCTTCTGGCTCCCCTGCCGCTGCTGTTCGTAACTTTGTGGAGTCAGAACTGCACTAGTGCGCCGTCACAACCTGGGCATGTAGATCGGCTGCTGCGGGGGTCCACTGGTGCGCATCGGCCTCATCTTGTTGTCCAGTCCGGATATCTTTGACCGAGCCAGAGATGCCATCGAACCAGACATAGGGGATGCCCCGTTTGTCGGCGTAGGCGATCTGCTTGCCAAACTTGGACGCCTTTGGCGCTACTTCGCAGGCAATACCACGAGCCCGTAGCGCTGCAGCAACGCCATTTGCCTGGGACCGATTGTCATCATCAGTGACCGCAACCAATACCGCAGAGGGTACCGAACGAGTAGCGTGCAGCTTGTTCTTCGTCAGGAGCGGAGCCAAGATACGGGTCAGGCCAAGAGAGATTCCCACACCAGGATAGGTTCGCTTCCCATCGGTAGCGAGTGCGTCATAGCGGCCACCAGCACAAATCGCGCCGAGTGATTCCATCCCGATGAGTTCGGTCTCCATGACGGTGCCGGTGTAGTAATCCAAACCGCGCGAAATACGCAAGTCAGCAATGACTCGGCCAGGGAATTGCTCGGCGGCGGTGGCGATGACGTCACACAACTCGTCGAGGCCTTGTGCTAGCTGCTCATGGTCGAGCCCCAAAGCCGCTACCTGCGTGCGCAACTGTTGTGGGTCATCGGTACGGATGAGCGCCATTGCCAAGATCTGATCGATCTGGTGATCTGTGGCGTCGAGCTTTGCCAATTCAGCGCGTACCCCGGCTTCGCCGATCTTGTCGATCTTATCGACGGTCTGCACAATCTTCATCGTGTCTTCAATACCTAGAGCGGCATAGAAGCCCATGGCCAGTTTGCGGTTATTGACCCGCATCAAACATGGCGCGATACCGACTTCACGGTGAAGCCGCTCAAACGTGGCCAGGAGTACAAGAATGACCTCAAGATCATGGTGCTGGGCCAGCTCATTCTCACCAATGACGTCGATATCGGCCTGCAAGAACTCGCGGTAGCGACCTTCTTGTGGACGCTCACCGCGCCAGACTTTCTGGATCTGGTAGCGCCGGAAAGGAAAGTTCAGATGCCCGGAGTTTTCTAAGACATAACGAGCAAACGGAACCGTCAGATCAAAGTGGAGGCCAAGATCTGCCGCATCGTGAGGATCAGCATGGAGGCGCTTGACGGTATAGACCTCTTTGGTGATCTCGCCTTTACGCGAGAGCTCCTCAATGGTCTCGACCGCGCGCGTTTCGATGCGGGCAAAACCATGAAGTTCGTAGGTGTCGCGCACGATGTCGATAACGCGCTGCTCGACAAGTGCCTGCTCGGGCAGGAACTCGGGGAAACCAGACAGTGGCTTAGGGCGGCTCACAGTTTTCTCTTTCAGCGCAGGTACGGGTTAGTCGCTAGTTCGTGCTTGATTGTGGTGTGTGTCCCATGTCCGGGAAACACGCGAAGTTCAGGATCAAGCGTGCGTATGACGTCTCGCAACGTCGCTTGCATCACCTGATGATCTCCACCACGAAGATCTGTTCGCCCGATTGCACCGGCAAACAAAACATCGCCTGAGAAGCATAGTTCTTCACCGGTCTCAGTCGTGACGATGATCAGAGTCGAGCCTTCACTATGGCCAGGTGCAGGGATTGTTCGTACTGGGATACCAGCGAACACACCAGACTCGGGTAGCGCCGTGGTGGGAGCACCGTCAAAAGGATCAAAGTCAGCGAGCGCTTGTAGCGGAATAGACCACATTGATCCATACCAGCTTGGCGGATCAACGACCATCGCTTCATCGGCTTCAGCGAGGTAGAACGGAACCTGCCACTGGGAGGCGAAGCGTCCAGAATCCCAGACATGATCAAAATGTCCGTGAGTTAACAATCCAGCCACGATGTGAAGATTTTCGTGTTCTACGATCGGCTGGACCGCAGCAAAAGAGCCTGGACCAGCGTCAATAAGGACTGCTTCACGCACTGTTGAGCGGTCGCCGTCAGGAGCGATGAGATAACAATTCGATTGCCAGGGACTCACTGGACTGGACGCGATGAACACAAAAGTCATCTTATCGGGCAAGATAGACCTATGAGCGAGAATGCATGCCAGGACCAATACGGTCGTGTGGCTGATGATGGCACCGTGTACGTAATCACCGCAGCCGGTGAACGAGCGGTCGGCCAGGTCCCAGAATCAACCCCCGAAGAAGCGATGGCGTTCTTTAAGCGCCGCTTTGAATGGCTGGAGGGTCACGTCACGCTGGTAGTCCAGCGTGTCGAGGCAGGAACGGTCTCCGCCGATGAAGCGCGCAAGACGATTGCCACGCTGACTGAACAGATCGCCACAGCCAATGCTGTGGGCAATCTTGATGGTCTTCAGGCCAAGTTGGACGCGCTTGCGCCAGCACTGGAACAGATGCAGGAAGCGAAGAAGGCTGAGCGGGCCGCCACCAACGAACGCACCAAGGCTGCAAAAGAACAGATGATCGCTGATGCCGAGAAGTTGGCTCAGGGCAATGACTGGCGTCACGGGCATAACCGTTTCCGTGAATTGTTGGAGCAGTGGAAGAAGCTGCCCCGCATTGACCGCACCACTGATGACGAGTTGTGGCATCGATTCTCTACCGCTCGTTCGGCATACGATCGTCGTCGCAAGCAGACCTTCTCCGAGCAAAATGAACTGCGTTCGGCAGCGAAGAAGCTCAAGGAGCAGATCCTGGTAGAGGCTCGTTCCTTGGCAACGTCGACCGACTGGGGCCAGACGACGGGTTCATTCCGTGATCTGATGGCTCGGTGGAAGGCCGCTGGCTCAGCCCCGCGCGACATCGACGAGAAGCTCTGGCAGGAGTTCCGCGGTCTGCAGGATCAGTTCTTCCAGGCCAAGCAGGGTACGATGGCTGAGCAGGATGCTGAGTTCAAGGGCAATCAGGACGCCAAAGAGGCATTGTTGGCTACCGCTGAGAAGGAACTGCTTCCGATTACGGATTTGGCTGCTGCGAAGAAGGGCCTTGCTGCCTTCCTTGAGCAGTACAGTGCGATTGGTAAGGTCCCCCGCGATGCGATTCGTCCCCTCGACCAGCGTGTACGTGCCCTGACTGGTGCCGTAGCTGATGCAGAGAAGGCTGAATGGCAGCGTACCGATCCCGAAGCACGCAAGCGTGCAGAGGATGCAGTGACCATGTTCGAGTCTCATATCGACAAGCTCAACCAGCAGCTCGCAGCAGCGCAGGCCAAGGGCGACACGAAGAAGGCCAAGGACACCGAGCAGTCGATCTCGACCTACCAGTCGTGGCTCGATCAGGCTCGTGAGACGTTGGCAGATTTCACGCGCTAACACATCACGCAAGAGCAAAGATGGAGGGGTTCTCACCATAGCGGTGAGAACCCCTCCAGCACTGTATGGGAGATTTTCTGCGGATCAGTGGGGCTTCGGGGCAGACGGGATACTGTCTTGGCCGGGAATCACTGTGCGCGGTTGCGGGGATCGCTGCGCGTGCTGATCATGCAGGTATGCGACGTCCTCAGTATTGCTAAGGCAGGAGATCACGCTTCGTGCTAGCGCTAATCCAGCGTCGAACATCGTGGTCAGCGCAGCAGGAGACGTTGCGGCATCACGGAAGCCATCGGAGTGCAGGCCATGCTCGACTCCAGGAATTGCAACCCATGGGTGCAATGCTGGCAAGGCCTGGCTCACATTGCCGAAGTCGGTCGACGCAGGCTGCACCGTAGGCATCGTCTTGAGTTCTCGCCCACCGTGAGCGAATGCTGTAGCCCAATGATGGCTCAGACGGGCGTCGTTGCGGATAGGTTCGTAGATCGGTTCAAGCTGCACCACGTCAAGGCTGCATCCAGTGGCAAGTGCGCCAGCCTCAAAGCAGCGCAGGACCTTGGCATAGAGTTCGTGGAACGCGGTAAGTTCTGGAGCCCTGACTTCAAAATCGACGATAGCTCGTTCGCTGATGATATTGGTCGCTACCCCAGCCTCACGGATGAACATATTGGTGCGGTATCCATCGGGAATCTGCTGGCGCAAGAGTCCGACTGCGACCTGTGCAATGACGACTGCATCGGCCGCATTGATTCCTTGATCAGGGCAACCTGCAGCATGAGCTGCCCGTCCGGTATAGCGGGCGCGCCAGCGGCCTACCGCCTGTGTTGTGTGTGTGCTGGGAATGTGATCGTCACCAGAAATGGCATGGACCATGAGTGCTGCATGGACATCATCAAAAATGCCGTCTTGGAGTAGATATACCTTGCCACCGCCATGTTCTTCTGCGGGAGCACCAATGACCTTGATGCGTAATCCTAATTCCTGAGCACAGGGCTTGAGCGCTAGAGCAGCAGCAACCGCAGCACCAAGAATGATGTGATGTCCACACGCATGGCCATTGGGTAGCGCATCATATTCGGCAACGATACCGATCGTAGTGTCCCCATCGCCGTAGCTCGCAGCGAAGGATGTAGGTAGGCGCGGAGAACCCGACGCAACACTAAATCCTCGCTGGGAGAGAAAGCGACGTAGCTCAGCGGCAGCGAAGAACTCCTCGAAGGCTTGTTCTGGGTGCTCCTGAATGGTGAGCGATAGGGCCTCAATATCTGGAGCAGCGTCACATAATGCCGCATATGCTGACTGATCAAGTCCGGTTAGGGCTGTGGCAAAGTCAGGACAATACATGATGAATCCTTTGGAGCAAGCGTGAGTATGTAGTCATGTAGAGCTATAGCTGATGGTGCGAGGTTATTGCCCGATGCGATAGACGTCGTAGACACCATCAATTTTTCTGATGTTAGCTAAGACATTTTTTAGGTGAGTAGGATCTGGTGTTTCAAAGGTCAATTTGACTCGGAAAATACGATCTTTGGTAGCCAGCATCGACAGCGACGTAATACTGATCTTATGTTCTGCAAGATTACGGGTGATATCAGCAAGCATCCCAGAACGATCAAGGCCTTCTACCTGGATGGCGACGAGATAATTGGATTGATTCGTACCGCTCCAACTGACAGGTACTAACCGCTCTGGCTGGCGCATTAGATCATCAACATTGGTGCAATCGCTACGGTGCACAGAAACACCATTCATGCGAGTAATCCAGCCGATGATGTCATCGCCGGGTACGGGGGTGCAGCATTTAGCAAGTTTGACGAAGAGGCTAGAATCACCATCAACTTCAACGCCGCTGTCGCCTTTGCCCGAATGGCGATGTGCCACGATGGGAACATCTTCTAACGCATCAGCCTGAGCCTGATCAAATCCCCCCTCATCAGTAATAAGGCGCGACACTGCTGCTTGTGCCGAGACTGTACCGTCGCCAATAGCGGTGTAGAGCGAATCAATATCTTTGAGGTGGAATGATTCTGCGACGGCTGTGAGATGGGCAACGGTGAGTAGCCGTTGCATCGGCAAGCCTTGGCGACGTAGTTGCTTGGCTAGCTCATCTTTGCCTTGTTCGAGCGATTCCTCGCGCTGTTCCTTGCTGAAGTACCGACGAATCTTGTTACGAGCACGGGGACTTTTCACAAAGGCCAACCAGTCTCGTGACGGGCCAGCATCTTCAGCTTTCGAGGTCAAGATCTCGACAACATCGCCATTGGCCAAGGCGGAATCAAGAGGTACTAAGCGGCCATTGACCCGCGCTCCAATACAGCGTTGTCCGACTTGGGTATGCACGCTATAGGCAAAATCAACAGGTGTTGATCCTGCTGGCAATGAAAATACTTCACCTTTAGGTGTAAAGGCATAGACCTCATCGGCGCTGATCTCAAAGCGTAAGTCATCAAGGAACTCACCAGGATCAGTGGATTCTCGCTGCCAATCGCGAAGCTGGCTAACCCAATTGAGATCAACTGGGGTACTTCTTCCGCCTTCTTTGTATTTCCAGTGAGCGGCGACACCATATTCGGCCATCCGGTGCATCTCATGAGTACGAATCTGCAACTCAACTGGCTTAGCTTCAGGCCCAAGTACCGTCGTATGTAGCGACTGATAGAGATTGAACTTGGGCATGGCGATGTAGTCTTTAAAGCGTCCTGGTAATGGGCTCCAGTGCACATGCATCACGCCTAATGCGGCATAGCAATCGGCGCGCGAATCAACTAAGACCCGCAATCCGATGAGGTCGTAAATATCGGAGAAATCACGCCCTCGAACAACCATCTTTTGATAGATCGAGTAATAATGTTTCGGGCGCCCATAAACCGTCGCCTTGATCTTTGCTTGAGTGAGCTGATCTTGGACTTCGGTAATAACGCGACGTAGATATTCATCGCGCTGGGGCGCTCGCTGTGCTACCAGGTGGACGATCTCGTCATAGACTTTGGGTTGCATCGTAGAAAATGAGAGATCTTCTAGCTCCCATTTGATTGCATTCATGCCCAAGCGGTGCGCGAGTGGTGCAAAAATCTCCAGAGTTTCCCTAGAGATCCGCGCCTGCTTATCAGGGCGTAGATAACCAATCGTGCGCATATTA
>JBOFIQ010000327.1:0-1928 GCA_051650245.1 Propionibacteriaceae bacterium
GGTTCGGGTATGCAGGTTTCTGATGTGAATCAGCTAGTCAATCGCTTCTTTGATGCGCGCAAGATGATGCAGTCTTTTGCCGGTGGTATGCCAGGCCTTCCCGGTATGCGTAAGGCACTCAAGCAGCAAAAGCCGAAGAACAAAAAGGGCAGCAAGGTGTCGGGTAACCCGGCCAAGCGCGCTGCTGCTCCAGAGGTGAAGGCGCCGAATGCGGCAGACATTGTGGATGCCGGTGCTGCTTTTGGGATGGGGCCAGGTGCAGACACTCCACAGACAACAGCCGAACTCGAAGCGGCCATGGCAAAGATGAATGCGATGGACTTGCCGCCGCAACTTCGTCAGATGATGGATCAGGCCAATAAGGGTCCACGTCGATAAATCATGAAGCTGGGCTTTCCTTAGGGCAGGCCCAGCTTTTGTCAGTGGGCTCAGCTAGCGTTATCCCTATGAGTACCCCACTGCACTTGCGCGGCACAATTCTTCCTGATGGTGAACTGCGCGATCTTTGGATTAATGATGGACGCATTAGCCACACCAAGATTCCTGGCGCCCGCACGATCATCGATGGCGGCTGGATCATTCCGGGCTTTGTCGACGCACATTGCCATGTCGGGATGCCTGGTCATGACTCGCAGGTCACCATCGTCGATGGGTTTGCGACGCTGAGTGAGCAGGAATGTATTGACCAGGCGACCACCGACCGTGATGCAGGGACGCTACTCATCCGCGACCTCGGTGCGCCAACCGATACTCGTTTCCTCGACGATCATGAGGAACTACCGCGCATCATTCACGGCCATCGCCATATCGCTAAGCCGAAACGTTACGAGCGCAATGTCGCGGTTGAGGTAACGACATTGCCGGAGCTTCTCGCTGCGGTGGAAGAGCAGATTCGTGAGGGCGATGGTTGGGTCAAGCTCGTGGGGGACTGGATTGATCGAGAGACTGGCGATCTGAGCCCGGTATTTTCTGCAGCAGAGCTTAAGGCCGCGATTGACTGCGCCCATGCACGTGGTGCCCGAGTCACGGCGCATAGTTTTGATGAACTCTCAGTCCGGCTTTGTATTGAAGCAGGTATTGACTGCATCGAGCATGGCACTGGGCTAGATCGTGATCTCTTGGCTGTTATGGCGCAGCGTTCAATCGCACTAGTTCCCACCATGATCAATATCGACAATTTCCCCCATTTTGCTGCGGCTGGTGCGGCAAAGTTCCCCACCTACGCTGACCATATGACTGCATTGCATGACCGTAACCATGAGGTGGTTCGGATGGCGATTGAGCTTGGGGTTCCGGTATATATCGGAACGGACGCAGGAGGTAGCGTCGCACATGGTCGGATCGTCGATGAGATCGAAGAGCTGGCAGCACTGAGCTCGCCGGAATATGCGCTCGGCGCGGCATCGTGGCGTGCTCGTGAATGGCTTGGTTATTCCGGTCTTGATGATGGTGCTGAAGCGGACCTGCTCGTCTTTGAGCACGATCCGCGAACCAATCTGGATACGTTACGCAAGCCACAGGTTATCGTCTTGCGCGGTGCTGTTGTCGCAGGAAACGTGGCTAGCTAAGAGGGACGGCATCTTTGACGTAGGCTGGACATCTAAGGAGATACATCATGGAGCAGAAGGATCAGACCACATTCCGCATCTTGTTTGCCCCCGGTGCGTTCCTGCCCTTGGTGGGGCTTGTATTCAACGACTTCGCTGCCATTGGCTGGATTGCAGGACTGATACTCATGCTATTTGCTCTCACGTACAAGATGGCAAAGCACGGACAAGTATAAGTAGTAGCCTTAAACGGCTATGTCAGGCGGGGAGCGCTTTCTGAGTGCTCCCCGCCTGACATGTTCTCAAGATATACAGCTCCCAGCTCGCCACCTACGCATCGGTGTCGCCCATGGTGATCTCACGGAATCCGGACATTCATGG
>JBOFIQ010000328.1:0-1603 GCA_051650245.1 Propionibacteriaceae bacterium
TGTTTTCCATCCGGCGGCACTATGACATGTTCACCGCTGGCTATGACTTGGGGATCTTTCACCAAGTCATCTCGGCCTATTCCAAGTTTCAAGCGCCAATCGTGACGTTGAAGGGGCCGAACTACAACATCTTCGGGGACCATTTTCACCCCATCTTGGTGTTGCTGACCCCGCTGTACTGGATCTGGCATTCGCCAGTGATGTTGCTCCTTGCCCAAGCAGCATTGATCGCGTCCTCGATCCCGCTGGTGTTCAGCTTCGCCAAGCGCCACTGGGGGACGAATGCGGCCGGGCTATTGGCCTTGGGCTATGGCTTGGGCTGGCCGATCCAGAAGATGATCGAGTTCGACTTTCATGAAGTCTGCTTCGCTGTACCGTTGCTCGCGCTGGCTATCGACGGTCTTGATACCAAGCGAGATCGTAGGCTCCTCATCGCGGGAATCTTGCTCCTCTTCGTGCGCGAAGATATGGGCCTCATCGTCTTTCTTATCGGCTTCCTGCGGCTTTTCCGTAAGCCTCGACTTCCGGCCTGGACATTGATGATTTTGGGTCCGTTGTTCCTTATCGTGACCACGAAATACATCGTGCCGGCTTTCAACCCGACGAAGACTTTTGCGTACTGGGATTACACCCAACTTGGCCCAGACGCACCCCATGCCGTGATGCGGATGCTGATCAATCCGTGGGTACCAGCCACACTCTGGTTCTGGCCACCAATCAAGCTACTGACACAGTTGATGTTCCTCGTGCCGTTACTGTTCTTGTGCCTGCGCTCTCCCTATGTGATCTTGTCATTTCCTTTCCTTGCTCAACGGTTCTTCTCGGATCGACGCCTGCTGTGGTACCCGGCATTTCACTACAACGCGCCGATCTGGATCATCGTGACATTGGCTGCCATTGATGGTGCTGAACGGATGCGAGATTCCAAGCGTGCCTGGGCACGCTGGTGGGGTAATCGCAGTCGCCATCTCACCGCGTGGTGGTGCGCAATCTTCATGCTCGTGGGAACCTGCGTCAGCTCGTACGCCTTCCCTCTTGGACGTACGGTGAAACCGTCGTTTTGGCAGTATGACGAGCACCAGTGGGACAAAATCTGGGTGTTGGCATACGTCACTCCCGGCACTTGCCTCGCAGCCGACGATCAGATGATTCCGCCGAAACTTGGCTCGAATGCAGTTCGCCAGGTCCATCCTGAGGATCGCTGGGCTGATTTCATCGTTTTGGATTTTGATCGGCCTGATCCGGGGTACCGCTTACCCTCGACGGCCGCGAGCTATAACCTTGCGCTCACGAATGGTTATCAGTTGGTAGCGCGAGCCGGTAGCGTCGTCTTGATGCGTCGCGATGACTATTTCGGCCCAACTCCAGGGTGCCGTCCCTAGGGATATAACAGCACGGGAGCGGAGTTTGGGTGCGGTGATCGCTAGGCTAGGACATACACGACAGTGAGGATGACTATGCGCCAGTGGCAGACGATTCGCGAGTACAGCGACATTTTGTTTGAGCAGACCGGACGGATCGCAAAAATTACGATCAACCGTCCCGAAGTTCATAACGCTTTTACCCCGCGCACGGTGACAGAACTTATCGACGCCTTCACTCG
>JBOFIQ010000329.1:0-2873 GCA_051650245.1 Propionibacteriaceae bacterium
TGATCGGTGCCCCCATCACCATGATCGGTGGCGTCATCCAAGGCGTCCGCGAAGCCTGGCGCTTGTCGTGGCTTATTGTGGCTGCCGTCGTCGTGCTTGGGGTGGGTATTGGAATCCTCATCACCTCGGTCAGCCCGCTCTTTAGCAAGCTACAAAACCTCATCGACGGCCTTAACCGCGTGCTCCGCGAGCAGATCACCGGTATCCGCGTTGTGCGTGCCTTCGTTCGTGAAGAGACCGAAGCCCAGCGCTTCGACGTAGCAAACCGCGACATTGCGGTCGTGCAAACTCGTGTTGGCCGATTTATGGCCACACTTTTCCCCTTCGTCATGCTCGTCATGAATGTGAGTTCGGTTGGCGTGCTGTGGTTTGGTTCGCGCCAGATCGATGCTGGAAAGCTCCAGATTGGTCAGCAGACGGCCTTCCTCAACTACCTCATGCAAATCCTCATGAGCGTCATGATGACCACGATGTTGGTCTTCATGGTGCCGCGCGCCAAGGTCTGTGCTGAGCGTATTAATGAGGTTCTCGATACTGAATCGACCGTTGTGTGGCCCGACTCTGGACGTACTGATCTGAGCGGGAATGGGCACCTCCGCCTTACCGATGTTTCCTTCACATTCCCCGGCGCTGAGCATCCAGTCCTCGACAAGGTTTCTTTCGAGATTAAGACTGGTGAAACGACAGCCATCATTGGCTCTACGGGTTCGGGCAAATCTACGCTGGTTAATCTCATTCCGCGTCTCTACGATGCAACCTCTGGAACTGTCGAGATCGACGACGTTAATGTGAAAGAGGCGGACCCCGATACGCTCTGGGCACATGTTGGGCTTGTCCCGCAAAAGCCCTACCTGTTCACCGGCACTATCGCCTCGAACTTGCGCTATGGAAATCCCACAGCCACCGACGATGAAATCTGGCAAGCACTTGACGTCGCGCAAGCTGCCGACTTCGTCCGGGAGATGCCCGACGGTCTCAACACCGCGATAGCCCAGGGCGGAACCAATGTGTCGGGCGGGCAACGCCAACGACTTGCCATTGCTCGCGCGCTCATCAAGAAACCTGACATCTACGTTTTTGATGATTCCTTCTCCGCGCTCGACGTCGCAACTGACGCCCGACTTCGCGCTGCTCTCGCGACAGAAACCAAGGATGCTGCAGTGCTCATCGTTGCTCAGCGCGTCTCGACCATCATGGGCGCTGATCACATCATCGTCTTGGAAGATGGCGAGATTGTCGGCCAGGGAACTCACACTGAGCTGCTGGCTGGCAACGAAACCTACCAAGAAATTGTCGAATCGCAGTTCAAAACACAGGAGGTGGCCGCATGAGTGAGGCCACAACCCCGAAATCCCCTCAGTCTCCGTCACAGCCGACCTCCCGTGCCCGTTCGGATGCTTCCAAGCCTCGTGAGCGTATGGGCGGTGGCCCTCCCGGTCTCACTCCGACAGAAAAGGCCGTGAACTTCAGCTCGTCGCTACGACGCCTACTTGGCCATCTGCGGCCTGAGCGTCCGGTCATCACCTTCGTGATCGCCCTGGCTGCTGCCGGTGTCGCGCTCAACGTCATTGGTCCCAAGATCTTGGCTCGTGCCACTAACCTCATCTTCGCTGGTTTGCTTGGTAAAGCGGTCGCGGCACAAACTCCTCAAGGTGCTCAGCTGCCAACCAAGGACCTCGTAATCGCGCAGCTCAATGCCTCGCCTTCTGCTGCGAACCACCGTTTAGCTGACATGATCGCGACGCTTGACGTTGTTCCCGGTCAGGGCATCGATTTCCATGCTCTGGCGATGGTGCTGACTTTGGCTATCGCCTGCTACGTCACTTCTGCATTGCTGCTGTGGTTACAGGGCTATCTCCTCAACGGCGCGGTCCAACGCTCGATCTATCGGATGCGCCGCGAGGTTCAGCACAAACTTGATCGTTTGCCCTTGTCCTACTTCGATTCCCAGCCTCGTGGCGAGTTGCTCTCGCGGGTAACTAATGACATCGATAACGTCACGCAGTCGCTGCAACAGTCGTTGTCGCAGATGCTCAATGCTGTGTTGATGGTAATCGGCGTTGCCACCATGATGTTCTCGACATCGTGGTTCTTGGCTCTAATCGCGTTGAGTATGGTGCCCTTCATCTTGCTCAATGCCAGTCTCGTGATGAAGCAATCGCAAAAGCGGTTTGCCGCTGTCTGGGAGACGACGGGGCACATGAATGCCAGCGTTGAAGAGGGTTTCTCTGGGCATGCACTCGTTAAGGTCTTTGGTCGCCAGCAGGAAGTTCAGGCTGCGTTTGAGGAGCAGAATAATGCGCTCAAGACTGCCTCGCAGAGTTCGCAGTTCCTTTCTGCGCTCTTAATGCCGATCACCTTCTTTATCGGCAATGTGAATTACGTTGTCATTGCGGTAATTGGTGGTCTTCGAGTCGCGCATGGTCAGATGACATTGGGCGATGTTCAGGCCTTCATTCAATATTCCCGGATGTTTACCCAACCGCTCACTCAAATCGCCAGCATGATGAATGTATTGCAGTCTGGTGTTGCCTCAGCCGAACGTGTCTTTGATGTATTGGACGCCCCTGAGCAGTCATCTGAAGCACAAGGGACACTCACTACTCCGCTCGAAGGTCGGGTAGTTTTCGACGATGTAGCATTTAGCTACACCGATGAGCCTTTAATCGACGGTCTCGATCTGACAGTTGAGCCAGGTCAGACCGTAGCAATTGTTGGCCCAACGGGGGCAGGCAAGACTACCTTGGTCAACTTGCTGATGCGGTTCTATGAGGTTGATTCCGGACGTATCACTCTCGATGGGGTAGATATCACTGACGTCCCACGTCATGTCTTGCGTGATCAGATGGGCATGGTGTTGCAAGATACCTGGC
>JBOFIQ010000330.1:0-1046 GCA_051650245.1 Propionibacteriaceae bacterium
CCCGTCGTCGTATCGAGACGACCCCAGATCAGGGTTGAGAGCCGTTCGCGTTCGGCAATACCAACTCGGCCAGAATCCCAGACGGTGAGCAACTGTTCTTTGCGAGACTTCACGGCTTGCCACAGTGCCATCGACAACATGACATCACCGGTGAGCTGATGCTGCATGGGGCTAGATTGGCTTGCCAGATCAAGTTCGTCGAGTTCGCGTCGACGGGTATCAACCCACGTCGTGAGCTGCTCCAGGTAGCTCACAAGGGCATGTGGATCGACCGCTTCGCCTAGTGCTCCTGGAGCCAATGGAGCAGTAATAGCGCTCATCGGTAATCTCCAAGGCGTCGACTAATCCCGGTATTGCACATGACGATGGCGCTAAGACAGGACAACGCGGCAGCCAGTGCACCAAAACGAAGCACGATATTGTTCGTGTTCGTGGTCACTGAGGTAGTACAGAGCTGATTGCTCACGTCACGTAAAGTCTGTCCGAAGGTTGTCGCTGCGTCATCACCATTACTGCTGAGTGCGCTGGAATAGTTCTTCGCAAGAGCAGCACTGCGAACTGCTTCATGTGAGGTGACGACTGCATCTAAGCGAGTAGCAGCATCTCCCGGTGCGGTAACTTTTGCTAGATCGCTGCGGGCAGCGGTCAAGGCTTGCTTAATCTGATCTTCATGAGTTTGGCTATGGTCTAACAGATCTAGGCCTTCAAGACTGCGAGCTGAAAATACCGCGATTCGAGCATGCGCTGCTGCTTCGAGCTGCTCGACAGAACTTGTCCTCGTTGTTGCGATACTGGCGCTGATCGCTCCAATGCTGAATTGACCGATAGCCAAGGTGAGCACGACAAAAAGTACAGCGCCAACGATGCCCAGGTTAAGGACCCGGTGAGTGCGTAACGCCAGAATGATCCCTGCTAGGACGAGTCCTATGAGCGCCACAATGCCGGTGAGCCATAGCCACAGCAGTAACCAGGCTGTCCCTTTCGCAGATAGTTGATCACGATTGCGATGAGCAATACGGTCTACGGCGGGCAAGATATGTGTTTCT
>JBOFIQ010000331.1:0-1276 GCA_051650245.1 Propionibacteriaceae bacterium
CCATCCCCTCAGTAACGAGTTTGAGTTCATAGTCCACATCAGTTGGTTTCCCGCTCACTGGAACGTGAGTGCCATCTACGGCCGCCAGCGCTTCTGCGACTTTGTGAAAGGTCTCTGCGGCATCAGGTAACCCCGCTGAACCTCTCGATGTGCACCCTGCCACCAGCGAGATGAGAACCAATGGCACAACAAGATGTAGACGACGCATGTACTGATGCTAGCCGGGATGCAAGACTTAACCTATGTGTCAGGCCTACGCCATTGCTATGTCCGTTGCTGTTTTGTTTCTCGTCTATTTCGGTCGCTCTGGAACCCCGAAACAGGCGCAGCGACGCCTCAACGCACTCCATGGGGAGCTTTCTACCGATGATCCGCCGATGGGTCGAGGTGCGGCTAACGAGCGTTACTCGACGATCATGCGCAAGCAAATCGGCGGCATGATGCTCGGCTCGCTTGTAGCTCTGGCATGGGCTATTGCCGCTGGACGCTTTGCCCCTTACTCCAATTTTGCTGGGGTTATTGCCGCAGTGTGGATCGGTGGCCTCTTGGGCAAAGTGATCGGCTTCTCTGGCCCGCTATCGAATGTCGCGCGCCCGTTGAGCAACTATGTTCCGGTGATGCAGCTTGGGCTGGCCCGGATCACCCCGTACTTGGTTGGCATCGGGGTTCTCGTCGGCGCATACCTAACGAAACGCTCTGGAGCAGTCTGGACCGCAGCTATCGGCCTGGCACTGATCGTCGGTATGGATCTGCTCTATCGCATGCTTGGGCAACGTATTGCCCGCACTGAGCCTGGTTGGAATAAAGCCTGGGACCATGCCTTCCGCGCTGAAGGAGTCCAGCAATTGATATCGCTACGAATCACCGGCGCAGCATTACTCGCTGGCGTGGTCTGGGCACGAGTTTTTGAGCTCACCCTGGCGCGTCCATCAGAAGCAACGACGGCGCTCTGGATCGTTGCTGCAGTGATCGTCGTTCTCATGCTTTTCGGTATGGCTGCCCCTCTGGGAGCCTCTGACTACACCGATGTGGAATCACTCAACGAGCCTGCCTGAGTAACGCCCGAAGAATCCTTCACCCTGTCCAAGGCCTAACCACCCGATTTTGCGTTTGGCGCGACGTGACAGACTGGGGGCTGTTGAAGGAGGACATTCCCCATGGTTGATTTTGCGTACTCTGATTTGCTCCCGCTAGGCGAGGACCCCACCCCCTATCGTCTGCTGACGACTGAAGGTGTCAAGGTCGTTGAAGCGGGCGGTCGCACATTTTTAGAGGT
>JBOFIQ010000332.1:0-1493 GCA_051650245.1 Propionibacteriaceae bacterium
TGCTGGGGCTATTGGCTGGCCCGCGACGTCTGGGTTGATCCCTCAGATCATTCCTCCGACCGAGTTGCAGCAAGGCAACGCGATTTTGTCATTTGCTGCTGGTTTGGCCCGTATCGTTGGCGTTGTTGCCGGTGGCGCGGTGACGGCTCTTGTTGGGGGCGCTTGGGCATTGCTCGTGAGCGCGCTGTGCTACTTGGGCTGTTCCTTCTGCGCAATTGCCCTTAATCCGCGTCAGTCCGAGAGCGGCAGCGAATCCGGCGGTATGTTCGCTGACCTTCGCGATGGCTGGGGCGAGTTTACGAAGCACCAGTGGCTCTGGGTCGTGGTGTTGCAGTGGTCGATGTTGATCCTCTTCTTTAATGCGGTCCATGCGGTCATTGGCCCGGTTATTGCCGATGAATTTCTTGGCGGTCCGAAGCCATGGTCGCTGATCTTGACTGGCGAAGCCCTCGGTGACGTCTTGGGTGTGCTTATCGCGCTGCGCTGGCATCCGCGTCGTCCCATTTTGCTGGGAGTTCTCCTGACTGCGCTGACTATCTGGATTCCCTTCCTGCTGCTCGGCCTGGGCGCTCCGCTGTGGACTGTGATCGTTGCTGCGGTGCCGATGGGAGCTGCTTTCTCGCTGTTCGATGTGCTGTGGATGACGATGATGCAGCGCGTGGTTCCCGAGGAATCCTTGTCGCGGGTGAGTTCATATGATGCGATGGGATCGCTCATGCTGGGGCCGATCGGTCTGCTCATTGCTGGTCCGGCGGCGACCTATTTGGGTGCTCGTCCGGCAATGGTGATCTGCGCCATCGGTCTTGCAGTAGTGGGAGCATCAGCCCTTATCTCACGCGACATTCGTACGTTGGAATGGCGCGAAGATGACGATGCGGCGCAGGTCGCAAAGTAGCGCGACGCTCACCATGAGCCAGGTGAGCTTTGGCACTCCAATTGATTGAGTGCTAACCACACGCTAGATTTGGCTTAGCACTCTCCTTGTGAGTGTGCCAATGGCAGGGACGCTCACCCGCGACGACGCCCCGGCCTTCGAATGTCCAACCACTTACGTGAAAGGGGTTTGAACGTGACAGTCACGATCAAGCCGCTCGAGGATCGAATCCTCGTTCAGCCGCTCGAGGCCGAGCAGACCACCGCTTCTGGTCTCGTTATTCCGGATACCGCTAAGGAAAAGCCGCAGGAGGGCAAGGTCATTGCGACCGGCCCAGGTCGCGTTGACGACAACGGCAACCGTATTCCCATGGACGTTGCCGAGGGCGACGTCGTTATTTTCTCTAAGTACGGCGGCACTGAGGTTAAGTACTCGGGCGAGGAGTACCTACTCCTTAACGCTCGCGACATCCTCGCTGTCATCGTCAAGTAAGGCAGGTACCCCATGCCTAAGATCCTTCAGTTCGACGAGGAGGCGCGCCGCTCGCTAGAGCGTGGCGTTGACATCCTTGCCAACACCGTGAAGGTCACCCTCGGCCCCAAGGGCCGCTACGTCGTGA